>DTXR01000455.1 GCA_012962365.1 Chromatiaceae bacterium
CTGGCAGATGAATCAGCGGCCATTGGTGATTTATGGCAGGCCTGCCTGGAATCATTGGGCCTGGAGCATTTCATCCGGCACCCCGAGGATCTATTGGATCTGCTGCTGGAAGAAAACGAACTCACCGATGAAGACAGCACCCAAGCGATGCACATTCAGCAACTGGTGCGCAAGGATGCGGCCCGGCAAATGATGCATCTCCTGGAATCTGTGGGCACGGATAACTCCTTGCGCGGCCTGATCAATGACCTCACCGGCATCGACTTGATGCACGAGATTCGCTTGATCATGATCCGGCGCATGGCCGCTTTCCTGGATCAGGGGTTAGCCGCCTGGGCCACACCGGGCAGGGAAAAAGGCTTTTACCACGCCTGGCGGAATGGCGCCGCCCGCGACCCGGCCTGGATCATCGATTCCGTACCGGAATGGCAGGATCATCTGGAATCCCTGCCCGACGATCCGCTAGACACCATCATAGTGGAATTGATGCGCATGGATCTGCCCAAAGAGCGCTGGGTGCGCTATCTGGAAATCAAGGCGCTGGAACTGCCGGGGTGGTCAGGCATGTTCCTGTGGCGCCATTTTCATCCGGGTTACGACGAACAGGGCTTCCCGGTGAAGATGCTGGACTATCTGGCAGTACGCATGGTGCTGGAACGGCTGCTGGCTCAGCGGGTATGCCGGGACATCTGGCAGATCGAACCCGGCCTGAAAACTCTGCGCGGCTATTTTCGCCCCCATGCCGACGAGTTTTTTGTGCGCTACAACCTGTTCAACAGCCGCTTGCCGGAACACCTCGCCACTCAGGCACAAAAACTGGTGGGCAATCAGCCAGGCGCCGTCAGCTCAAAGGAATGGCAGGAGCTGGCCCATGCCATCAAACTGTGGCAGATGAATGCTGCGGCAGACCAAAGTACTGAACACAGCGTTTTCAATGGAGGCTGGCGGCTGTTCCTGCTGGCACAACACCTTGGATTCTGTGGCGATGACATCCGCCGCATGAGCACGGAGCAGCTCGACGCACTGCTGGCGGGCCTGGACAAGCTGGATGCCGCACAACGTGGTTTCATCTGGCTGCAGGCGTATGAGCACCAGTACCGGGATCAGCTGTTCGCTGCCGTCGCCGCCAATCACCTGCGCGGCCGCTGGCAGGAGCGCGAAAACGGGATCAGCGCCCAACTGGTGTTCTGCATGGACGACCGGGAAGAAGGCATGCGCCGCCATCTCGAAGAAGTGGACGCCAGCGTAGAAACCCTGGGTGCCGCCGCGCATTTTGGCGTTCCGCATTTATGGATGGGACTGGACAATGAAAAGCCCGTGGGGCTGACGCCGGTAGTATACGATCCTGTGCATCTGGTGCGCGAGAAACCTGTGGACGGTTATGAAGAGCCAACAGAGCAACACCGGCAGCGGCGCAAGCTGCGGCTGAAAGCCGGCGATACCCTTAACCAGGATATACGGCGCAACCTGGCCAGTTCGGCGCTGCTGATTGCCGCTGCCGCGCCCGGTGCCCTGCTGGATCTTGCCGGCAAGGTGTTGGCACCGTTGGCATCCGGCCGGCTCGCCGCTCGCCTGCGTGACGAATTCGAGGGGCATATCCCCACTCGGCTCGCATTGACCGCAGAACATGACAGTGGCATCGAACCCACGCCGGACTCCCCACGTCAGGGCTTCACCGATGGTGAGCAGCTGCAACGGGTTGCCCTGTTTTTGCAGAACCTTGGATTGACCAGCGGCTTCGCGCCTCTGGTGGTATTCATGGGACACGGCTCGGACAGCCGCAACAACCCGCATCTGGCGGCTTATGATTGCGGCGCCTGCAGCGGTCGTCACTCCGGCCCCAATGCCCGCATCTTCTGCGCCATGGCCAACCGTCCCGTCATTCGGCAACGGCTGGCGGAGGAATACGACATCCATATTCCCGAGAGCACCTGGTTTATCGGCGCCGAACACAATACCTGCACCGAGGAAATTCAGTGGTATGACGTGGATCTGCTGCCTGGCGAAAACCAGGACGGATTCAACCGCCTGTTGCAGTCTCTGGATGAGGCCGCGCAACGCCATGCGCATGAACGCTGTCGCAAATTCGTTTCCGCACCGGATGATCCGACTCCGGCGAAGGCGCTGGAGCATGTCATCGAACGCCGTTACGATTTCAGCCAGGCCAGGCCTGAACTTGGCCATGCCACCAATGCCGCAGCATTCATCGGCCGCCGCGCCCTCAGCCAGGGCGCGTTCTTCGACCGCCGCGTGTTCCTGATCTCCTATGACTACCGTATCGACCCGGAAGGAGAAATTCTGGAACGGCTGCTGCTGGCCAACGGTCCGGTAGGTGCCGGCATCAGCCTGGAATACTATTTCTCCACCGTGGACAATGACAACTACGGGGCCGGCACCAAGATCATGCACAATGTCACCGGTCTTCTGGGCGTCATGGAAGGTGCCAGTTCCGACCTGCGCACCGGCTTACCCCGGCAGATGATCGAAATTCACGAGGCCATGCGCCTGCAGGTGCTGTGCGAAGCCACTACCGGGATGCTCACCAAAATCTATCTGCGCCAGCCGCCTTTGCAGGAGCTGGTGGGAAAAGGCTGGCTGCTGCTTTCCGCCAAGGATCCGGAAAGTGGCGAGATCAGTGTCTTCCAACCGGAAAAAGGCTGGATTCCCTGGGAAGCACCGGCACAGGACATTCCCGAAGTGCAACATTCCGACCAATGGTACACAGGTCACATTGGGCCTTTATCGCCGGCGCTGATTCAGGAGGGAGCAGCCGATGCCTGACCTGCATCTCCTGATCGGGCTGGTGCCCTTGCTGCCCTTGCTCGCGGCAGCCTGGATAGGCATCAACATGGCGGTCGGCAGTCAGCGCGGAGAGACGGGCGAGAAACCCACCGCACTGATTGCCAGCATTGCCAGTGGCGGCACTCTACTGCTGCTCGCCATCATCGGCCTGATCTCCCTGTTCAATGGCGCACCGGGTGAGATCACCTTGGGTAACTGGCTGGAGGTAGGCAACTATCATATCAGTATCAGTTTTTTGCTGGACGGGTTTGCCCTGCTGACTGCGATCACCGTGGCGCTCATCGTTTTCCTCAGCATCCGCTTTTCCGTCAATTACCTGCACCGGGAAGCCGGTTTCCAACGTTTCTTCCTGTTCATGTGCCTGTTCAACGGAGCCATGTTGCTGATCGTCATGGCCGGCAGCGCCCCGTTGATGTTCATCGGTTGGGAACTGGCCGGAGTCAGTTCCTACTTGCTCATTGCCTATGCCTATCAGCGCCGCATTGCCACGGAGAACGCCAACCGCGCTTTTATCACCAACAGGATTGGCGATGCCGGTTTCATCCTGGGGATCTTTTTCAGCTTTGCCTGGCTGGGGAGCGCAGACTGGCAGGACATGTCACGAGCAGCCAGCCATACCGAGCATGTGTATGACACGCTGATCATGGCCGGCTTCCTGATCGCGGCATTGGCAAAATCGGCGCAGATTCCCTTTTCTGGCTGGATCGCCCGGGCACTGGAAGGCCCCACCCCTTCCAGTGCGGTGTTCTATGGTTCCCTGATGGTGCATGCCGGCGTGTATCTGTTGATTCGGCTGGAAGCCGTCATCCTGCAGGCACCGGTGTTGATGCTGGTTCTGACAGGATTGGGGTTGATCACCGCCCTGTACGGCTGGCTCTGTTCTCTGGTGCAAACGGATGTGAAGAGCAGTTTCATGTTCTCGACCACCGCACAAACCGGCCTGATGTTCATGGCTTGTGGCCTGGGCTGGTTTGACCTGGTCAAGTGGTATCTACCCCTGCACATGATCTGGCGCGCCTGGCAGTTTCTGCATGCACCGTCGTTGATGCACATGGTACATGGCAGACCCAAACCCGTACCGCATTGGCTGCGCCACAATGCCTGGCTATACAACGCGGCGCTGCGGCGCTTCTGGCTGGATCAGATCAGTGACGCCACTTTGCTCAAACCCACCCGCTCGCTGGCAGTGGATGCGCAGAACTTCGATGAACATATCGTAAATCGCATGGTGGGGCTTCCGAACAAACACGCCTTGCTCGATACCGACGGAACGGCCGGTAGTGTTGGCCAGGGGCGCGGGGTCATTGGCCGTTTGATGGAAGTGGTCGCCCAGGCGCTGCACTGGTTCGAGGATCATCTGATTCTCAAGGGTGGTGGCGAAGGGCTGATTGCCGGCATTCAGCATCTGGGTAAATACATGCAGCAGGTAGAAATCCTGCTCAGCCAGCCCAGATACCTCATTCTGCTCATTGCCGTGACCTTTGTGGTGGTGATTTGATGATGTACACAGAAATTCATTGGTCCCTGCAATCAGCTTTTCCCGTGCTGAGCGCTTTGCAGCTGTTGCCGCTGGCATTCGTACTGCTGGTATGGGCGCAACGTTCTGAAAAGATAGCGGTCAAGGTGGCGATTGCCGGAAGCCTGGCGGAATTGTTTCTGGGTATCTATCTGTATACCGGCTTCGAGTTGCAACCCGCCAGCATGCAGTTCGCAGAGTTCAGCATGCTGTTTTCTCCGTTTTCCTATCATGCGGCGGTGGATGGCATCAGCGTACTGTTCATTTTGTTGAGCGCATTGTTGCTGCTGATCATACTGGTTTATGGGCTGACCTTTCGCCATCCCCTGGAAAAACAGGAGCTGGCGGCGATTCTGGCGATCGAATCCTCCCTGATGGTGCAGTTCACCAATGTGAATCTGCTCTGGTTCCTGGTGGCATCGGCGCTGCAATTGCTGCTGGTGGCTTATTTGCTCAAACAGCGTTCCACTTCGGCACAAACCGATCTGGCGCTATCACGCTACTTCCAGTTCATGCTGGTGGGCCTGCTGCTGTTGACCCTGGGCATCTTCATGCTCGGCTGGAATCACGCCCATGTGCATGAAAAATGGGAATTCGATCTGTTCGAGCTGGCCAAACATGAGATTCCCGTCGCCTTCCGTTCTGTCGTATTTTTTCTGTTGTTCTATGGACTGGCAGTACGTATTCCCCTGTTTCCCCTGCATGGCTGGTTTCCCCTGGTAGCGGAACATGGCACAGTGGCCATCGCCGGTGTGCTGCTGATCGGTATCAAGGTTGGCGCATTTGGTCTGGTGCGCTTTGTTCTTCCTCTATTGCCCGAAGCAGTGATGCAGTGGCAGATCCACATCATGGCCTTTGCCACTGCCGGGATCTTCTATGCAGCATTGCTGGCTTTGCTGCAAACCAATCTACGCCGCTTGCTGGCCTTTGCGGTGGTCAGCCATACCAGCATCATGATTATCGGTCTGTTCAGTCTTGAGCACGCCGCCTTCCAGGGCAGCATGTTGTTGGCTGTCAACTACGGTCTGGCAGCCGCCGGGTTGCTGTTCATGACCGGCATGGTCTACCGCCGCACCCACACCCTGCGGCTGGACAGGCTCGGCGGGCTGTTCGACCGGCTGCCATTGATTGGCATCACCTTTTTCATCGCAGGTCTTTCCATCGTTGGCATGCCGGGTACGCCGGGTTTCGATGCCGCCCATCTGGTGCTGGAAGCTGCCATCGTACGCTTTGGCGCCCTGCCCAGTATTGCGGCGGC
>DTXR01000456.1 GCA_012962365.1 Chromatiaceae bacterium
CTTCCGCCAGACGGCCGATCAGCGCATAGTCCTTGTGTAGATTTTCCTGTTGAGCGGTGATGCCCGCCAGCTTTTTTTCGACAGCTTCCAGTTGCTGCTGATTCTGGCTGGCGCGGTGGCAGGATTCGGTCACCTGCCGGGCTTGCGCCTCCAGTTCCTGATGCCTCTGTTCCAGTGCATCCAGATCGGGCAGTTTCTTGCCCTGCAACGCAGCTGCTTTCTCTTTTACCCGGGTTCCGGCGGCCAACAGCGCATCATCACGCTGGCGAATACTCTGCAGCAGGTGTTCCCTGTCGACATCCGGCATGGCAGCTTCCAGAAAATCATGCTCTGAAGCAAACTCACTGTCAGCCAACGCTGACTGCCATCGGACAGCCAATTGTTCCTTTTCCGCTGATTGCGTTTGCAACGCCTTACCTGCTGCATCGAGTGCAGCTTGCGCCGCCCCTTCCTCCACCCGCGCCTGCTCATGCGCAGATCGAGCTACTTCCAACTGCTGCTGCAGATTGTGCAGGTGCTCTTGAGTGTCTGCCAAATCATTTTCCAGCAAGCGGGGGGCAGCATATTGTTCCGGCAACTCGCCGCGCTTGTTGCGCACATCCTGTTCGGCTGCAGCCGCCAGCCGGGAGGCTTCATGCTTCTTCCGCTGCAATTTCTGCCACGTTCGGTCGGCATCCTGCAGGGTCTTGCGCAAGTCGTTACGTTGAACAACGAGCCGGTCAGATCTTTCCTGCACATCCTGCAGTTCGGACACGGCCTGCTTGGCCATCACGATCTGCCATTGCAGCCGGTCGATGGCTTCACCCGACAGCGCTTCCCCGTCTTCCTGCAGTTCATGTTGCTGCTGCGACAGCGCTTCCAGCCGGGCGGTTATGGCGGTCACATCGGTTGTGGCTTTGTGCAATTGCTCCCGGGCAGTTTCAACGTCTTCCCTGATGCGTTTTCGCTGTGCGTCTCCAGGAAACATGTCCCCTGCCCGAGCCGGCTGCGGATGGTCTTTGCTGCCACACACCGGACAGGGTTCGTCAGGTTGCAGCTGTTGCGCAAGCACGGCGACCTGTCCCTGCTCCCAGGCCAGCTCGACAGACTGCAGTTCCTGTTGCGCCGACTGCAGTTTTTCACCGCCCGTTTTTTCAGCTTCCCGGGCTGCTGCCAGGGCTTCCTGATCTTCCCGAAGACGCTGTTGCAGCTTACCGAGTGCCCGTGCTTTTTTCATCTGCTGTTCGAGCACATCCAGCGCCTGTTGCCGTGCTGGCAGCTGTTGCAATTTTTCGGCATCCTGTTCCAGGAACCGGTCAATCTTCTCCAGTTCTTCGCGCAATGCCTGCACCTCTTTTTCCTTTCCCTGTTCTTTCTCTGTACATTGACTCAATGCAGTCTGTTTCCTGTCCAAGGCATCCAACGCTGCCTGCAGTTGCCTGGCACGCTCGATATAACCCTGCAATTGCTGCTGCCGGCGTTTCAGTTTCTCCAACTCCGGCTCCCTGGCCTTTGCCTGCTCATAAACCTGCATTGCAGCCTTCAGGGCCTGTTGCGCCTGAGTCAGTCGCTGCTGTGCATCCTTGCAGCGGTTTTCAGCCTCTGTCCACTGCTGTATCACCTGTTGTAACCGCTCATGGACAGGCTGCAGCACCCGCGCCTTTTCGGCCTGCTGCCAGCGCTGCCTGTCGGTGTCGAGAAGCGGCTGCCGGACCAGGAGTTCGTCGAGCTGCCCCCTGGCCTCTTCGAGCGTCTTGAACTGCTTCTGCAGATTGCGGGCTTCGAATACCAACCGCCGGGATTTTTTTACAGCTTCCTCCGCCTGTTGCTGCTGCTGTTTCAGCCCGGCCACTGTTTTTTTCAGCACATCGATCTGATCAGAAAGGGTTTCCCTGTCATCTGCATCCACACCGTCCAGCAGGCCTTTTTCCTTCGCCTGCAATTGTTCAATCTGTTTGATGACATCCGCCGCCTGCTCTTTCAATCGCTGCTCCAGCTGGGTGTAGATACGTGTCTGAAACAACTGCCGGAAGATGTCCTCACGCTGGCCGGAATCCGCCAGCAACAGCTCCCGGAAACGCCCCTGGGGCAGCACCATCACCTGCCGGAACTGCTCGGCGCTGAGACCGGTGAGACGCACGATTTCGGCTGTGGCTTCGGTCACTTTCCTTGGCACCAACAGTGTTTTTTCCCTGCCGTGTGCATCCAGTTCCCACAGTTCGGCCTCAGATTGCTGGGTGGTCGTACCCTCTCCCCTAGCCTTGGGACGTTCCTGGCGGGGAATGCGGCGGATACGGTAGCGGCGGCTGCCCAGTTCGAATTCCAGCTCGACTTCCGTGAGCAGATCATCCTTTGCATGGTCACAGCGCATTTCCCGCCCCTGGCGTTCGTTGCCTGTGGTCTCGTCATACAGGGCATAGGAGATGGCATCCAGGATCGTGGTCTTTCCCGACCCCGTGGGGCCGTTTATGAGGAACAGGGGATTATCGCCCAACAGGGTGAAATCGATCTCTTGGGTGGTGGCGAACGGCCCGAAGGCGGACATTTTCAGCCGCAGGGGGCGCATTCAGTCCACCTTACCGGCATGCAGCCCGTCGAGAATACCGGCGACGAGCTTCTGGGCCTCAGGCTGCAGTTCATCGCCGGTCATTTGCCGGTAGAAATCCCTGAACAATGGCAGCTCTCCCACCGCCAGGCGCTCCCGGCCCGTTTCCCGCCGTTCGCCGCTGCGCAGCAAGCCGGGGCGCTCCAGGTGCAGCACATTGGGGTAAACATCCCGCAAGCGATTCATGGGCTCGTGGATGGCATGGGTGTCGAGAAGCCGGATCAGCAGGTAGTCCTCTCTGCCTGAATCACGCCTGCCCCGCTCCAGCAGCTCATCGAAATAGCCTTCCAGGATGCGCATGTCATGGCGGGGCTGCAGGGGGATTTTCTCGATCTCGCATCGTCCCTGGGCATCCATGTCCACCAGCGTCACCGACTTGTGCTGTTTTTCTTCAGAGAAGGAATACTTGAGCAAAGAGCCGGAATAACGCACGTGCGGCCATTGCCGGGACTGGGGTGCATGCAGATGGCCCAGTGCGGCATAATCGAAACGCTCAAAAAGCGAAGCCGGCACCCGGTCGACCCCACCCACGGACAGGGGACGCTCGGATTCACTCTCCACCCCGCCGTCGACGAAGCAATGCGCGAGTACCACACTGCGCCGCCCTATCTTCTGTACCTGGGCCAGTAAGGCGGTCATGGCCTCTTCATGGCTATGCACATCAACACCCAGATGGTGTCTCACCGTAACCGGATCAGCATAGGGCACGCCGATAAAAACCACCTCGCCCGTATCATCGGCCAGCACCACAGAGGCAGGTTCATGGCCCGGCTGTCCCATGATATGGATGCCATTACGGGCCAGGGCACGGGCACCAAAACCCAGTCGCTCGGCACTGTCGTGGTTACCGGCGATGAACAGCATGGGCACACCCAGTTTGGTATTGATGCGATGGATAACATCATCCAGCAGGGATACTGCGCCGGCCGGTGGAACGGATCGATCGTAAACATCGCCGGATACCAGCACCGCATCCACGTGCCTGTCTCGCACGATATCGACAAGCTGATCCAACACGTGACGCTGATCTTCCAGCAGGGAAATATTGTGGAACTGCCGTCCCAAGTGCCAGTCAGAAGTGTGCAGGAAACGCATGATGCTCAGTCAGCCCCTGCATAACGTTGCAACGCCTGTCGCAGCCGTTGCTGAACGCGCCGACGCAATTCAGGCGGCTCCAACACTTCCACATCCGGCCCATAGCGCAGGATATCCAGGAGCAGTTCGGCATCGTTGACATAGGGAATCCGCAGCACATACTTGCCCTCATCGTCGAAATGCCCCTGCTGATCCGGATGCCAGTTCTCATGGGCTATCCAGCGTGCGCGTTCGGGGCTGAAGCGCAGTAACGCCTGCTGAGTGTCTCTGCCTGCAAAAATTCCGTAGCCGGATGTGAACACGGCATCGAGTTCTTCTGTCGCTATATCCTTCGCTTTCTTATAGGTGAGTTCGACCTTGCGAATCACATCCATCCCGAAACTGCGCAATCCCCGGCGCAGGTGGCACCAGGCATGGAGATACCAGTTATCCCTGTAGTAAAGCAGGCGCTGGGGCGACACCGCCCGCTGTAGCGTTTCGTCTGTGGAACGATTGTAGTGATGGAGAATCACTCGCTGGCGGGACAGCAGGGCCGATGCCAGGGATTCGAATATCTGCACATCCACATCCCGCCGTGCCAGGCGCACGATATGGATACGGCTGGCGACTTCTTCTGCACTGTGATCCCCCTGCTCCAGCAGATCATGCACCCGCTGGCACAAAGGTTGAATATGCGGCCCCAGTAATCCCGGCTGCAGATTGGACAGCAGGTAATCCATGGTCAGCAGCGCGTAGATCTCCGAAGCATTGAACCACATACCCGGCAAGGCATACTGACCGTCCTCCTGGTCGTAACAGTAACCCCTGCGAGCGCGGTCCCAAACGATAGGCGCACCCATGCGATCACGCATGTATTCGATGTCCCGCTTCACCGTGGCGCGGGAAACTTCCAGGTGCGCCATGATCACTGCCATCGGCGTAGACAGGCGGCTCCTAAGCAATTGATCAATCTTGTAAAAACGTTCGGTTCTGTCCATTACGGTATCCAATAATATCCCGTAAAGAGTAGCAGATATTCATCAAGAAATGCTGGTCAGCACAAAGGGTTACTGATAGAGTCAGTCAATATGCTGGCATTGTTCCACTGGAGCCTGTGATGACCGGACTGATCGATCCTTTCAACAGAAGCATTCGCTACCTGCGCGTCTCGGTAACGGATCGTTGCAACTACCGTTGCTTCTACTGCATGCCGTCCCAGGGGATGGAGTGGGAAGAACGATCGGAATTCCTCACCTTCGAAGAAATGACCCGCATCATCCGTTTGTTCACCGAACTGGGCGTGGACAAGGTGCGGCTCACCGGCGGCGAACCCCTAGTGCGCCGCGGGCTGCTGGATTTCGTGAAGCAGCTCAACGAGCTGCCCGGGCTGGCGGATCTTTCCATGTCCAGCAACGCTCATTTACTCGATAAGCAGGCACAGGAACTCAAGGATGCAGGCGTCAGCCGCGTCAACATCTCCCTGGATTCTCTCGACCCAGACACCTTCCGCAAGATCACGGTCAACGGTGATCTGCAGCCCGTACTGAAAGGCATCGATGCGGCGCTGGCCGCAGGCATGAATCCGGTAAAGATCAATATGGTAGTAATGCGCGGTCTGAACGACGGTGAAATCGAATCCATGCTGGACTACGCTCTGGAGCGCGGCGCAGACCTACGTTATATCGAAACCATGCCCATCGGCGAGGCAGGCATCGCAGGCACGGATTACTACATGCCAGCGGTGGAAATCCTGGCACGCCTGAAAGCGCATCTGGGCGAAGAACTGATACCCGCCAAGGGTGGCAAGGGCGCCGGTCCCGCCCGTTATTACCAGGTCAGCTCCGGCCCGGTTCGGGTCGGTGTGATCAGCGCCCTGTCCCGCCATTTCTGTGACGACTGCAACCGTGTCCGCCTCACCGCCAAGGGTGATCTGGTGCTGTGCCTGGGTCAGGAAGACCGGGTGTCCCTGCGTAATGGACTGCGCCAGGACTTCAACGACGAACAGATCAAGGCCGTGATCCTGGACGCCATTGCCCGCAAACCCCGCAGTCACGAATTCAACGATGACAACAGCAAGGTGTCCCTGCGGCATATGTCATCGTTAGGCGGCTGATGGCGAAACGCCGATCCCTGCTGTTTCCCGAATCGTCCCGCTTTTTCCCCGGGCAACGCTGGGTCAACATCAGCCTGCGAACCCTGCACCTCATCGGCCTTTCCGGCAGTGGCTACGGATTCCTTGCCAATGGCAATGATTTCAATTCGAGAGCCTTTTTGCTGCTGACGGTTTACAGCGGTGTTGCCATGATGCTCATTTCCATCTGGAGTAACGGCATCTGGCTGCTGCAGCTACGTGGCCAGACCATTCTTCTGAAGCTGTTGCTGCTGGGACTGATACCCTTGCAGCCGGATTTCCACGCCGAGTTGTTCATTACCGTGATCATCCTGTCGGGTCTGATCTCTCATGCACCAGGCAACACCAGATATTATTCGGTTTTCTATGGCCGGCGAATCGACTCATTGCCTTGAATCACTCCCCTTCTGATACAGGTGGCGCAGTTCCTCAACCCGTTTTCGGTTCACGCCAAAATCCGAATGTCCTGCCCGGGAAGCCGAGCGCAGCCCGATCACCCCTTCATCTGGCGACAGGCGAAATTCCATATCATCGATGAAACGGAAAACACGGGAGGTGAAGATGGCATGCAGATACCCCGGCTGCTCTTCGATGATTTGGCCTCCCATGGCGACCAACGCGTTCTTCAGTCGCTGCCAGGCCTGATCCGGCGCATCCCTGAAAGCAAGCGCTGATACCTGATGAGATTTATCTGTTCCCTGTTCGCTGCTCACGCAATTGGGAGCATCAGGACAGGGCCTGAGCCTGCCATCCTCCAGGCCCGATTCGGGCGCCTTTGCGGTGATGGACAGGTAAGCGAAAAACAGGCAGACTGCCAATCCCGCAAGCCCCAGTATCAGGAACAGTTTCAATACCATGTCGGCTCTCCTCTCTCGTGAACAGCAGCAGAAGCTCCTGGAAATTACCCGGCGCTGGATCGATGAAGCTGAAAAAATCCATGCAAGGCCATTCTCGCTGCCGGAAGTGCGTTTTGACCTGAGCGGACAAGCTGCCGGCCAGTATCGGGGCGGCCCCCATCCCTGCATTCGCTATAACCCGGGCATGGCTGCCCGCCAGTTTGAAGCCTATTGCCAGCGCACCCCTGCCCATGAGGTTGCGCACTATGTCATCGATTGCCTGCATCCCGAAAAAAGCATCAAGCCTCATGGCCCGCAATGGCAGGAACTGATGCGAGCCTTCGGCCTGGAACCTGACCGCTGTCACCAGTACGATCTGACCAACGTGCGTCAACGCAGGCAGCGCCGCTTCACGTATCGCTGCGCCTGCCAGGAACATCAGCTCAGCACGACGCGACACAACCGTATTCAGTATCGCGGCATGCAATACCACTGCATCAAATGTGGCAAGGTACTACGCCCCACATCAGACGACTGAATCAAGCAAACGCATCTTCTGCGCACGGCTGAGGCGCTTGATCTCAGCCTCCCGCCGGGAGGCCGCACTGCGGTTTTCACAGCACTCCACATACACCACTTCCAGCGGTGCGCGCCCATAGAAATACTTGGCGCCTTTTCCACAACGATGCTGCTCGAAGCGCCTTTCCACATCTGTGGTGATCCCGGTGTAATAGCTGTCATCCGAACAATGAATGATATACACCTGCCAGTCACTCATGCCATGCCGCCTCATCGATGAGTATCTCTGATTCTGGCAAACGGGCCGCCGGGATGTCCTGTCCGGCGCGCCATATGCGCACCGCATCCGATTTCCCTTTTCCGCTGATGAGGAACAGGCGCTTCCCCGCAGCAGCCAAAGTGCCGTAATTGAGGCTGACACGATCCGGAGGCGGCTTGGGGGCATCCTGCACGGCAACCACCAGTCGGTCTTCCGGATGCTCATGCCCCGGAAACAGGGATGCCGTGTGGCCATCTTCACCCAGCCCCAGCAACACCAGGTCGAAAGGCAATACCGGGGCGATTTCCTGCGCATAGAGAGCAGCTGCGGTTTCCGCTCCCGTTTCTGCGGGAATGATATGGATCTGATCTGGCCGCAGGGAAATGTGCCGGAACAGATTTTCCTGCGCCATGACGCTGTTGCGCTCCGGATCATCCACAGGCAGACAGCGCTCATCACCAAAATAGAAATGCCACGCAGACCAGTCCTGATCCTGCTCTGCCAGCAATCGATAGGCTCTGGCCGGTGTACTGCCCCCGGCAAGCACCAGCGAGAAACGACCGTTTCTGTCCAGTGCTTCTTTCGCGTCAGCCAAAATATGCTGCACCGCTTCCCGGGCTACTGCCTCGGCATCGGCAACGATCCGCCAGCTCATTCCTCGGGATCCATGCTGTGCCGCCAATGCTGATCCGACTTGTCGAACAGGCGGCGGCTTTCGGTGGGACCCCAGCTGCCTGCGGCGTACAACGGAATGGGATCCTTGTCCTTTTCCCAATACCGGATCACGGGGTCGACTGCCCGCCACGCCCATTCCACTTCATCGTAGCGCAGGAATAGGGAGCGATCCCCATCGACGACATCCAGCAGCAGTTCCTCATAGGCATCTATCGGCGCCTCGTGAATGCTGCGCAGTTGTGCGTCCAGGCTGCGCTGGCGTGTGCGAATCTCCAGTCCCGGCTCTTTCACCGTCATTTCCATGCGCATGCATTCACAGGGCTGGATGCCCAGCATGATCCAGTTCTGCTTCATGGGGCCGACATTGGTGTCACGGAAAAACTGCTGGGGAGGATGCCGAAAACAGATGGAAATCATGGACTGTTTTTCCGCCAGGCGCTTGCCGGTGCGCAGATAGAA
>DTXR01000457.1 GCA_012962365.1 Chromatiaceae bacterium
AAGTCGTGAACTCGTATCTTGCGCCCAGAATGTCCGGCTTCTTCGTTGCAAATCTTCGCAATAGCTTGCTATTACGTGCGATTTGCGCCTCGAATCCGAACATTCTGATTCGCAATCTACTTCGTTCAGACTTAATCAGAGGTTCCTAAGCAAGACATCAATAGGTGCCTGAGGCGTGTTGGAAGAAGAGGGTATTGTTCTTTCCGTTACTGGTGACAGCGCCGAAGTTGTGGCCGAGACCAAATCCGCCTGCGGCTCCTGTTCTGCAAAAAATGGTTGTGGTACATCCTTGCTGGCCAGCATGTTTCCCCAACGCAAGCGCTCCTTTCGCGCCAACAATCCCGTGAGTGCAAAAGTGGGTGACCGGGTGATTATTGGCCTGGATGAGTCTGCAATGCAGTTTGCTTCGCTTCTGGTTTATCTTGCCCCATTACTGGGGCTTATCGGTGGCGCTATCCTTGGAAGTTGGCTGATGCCATCCTTGTTGCCCGGTTCTGCTGAAATCGGCAGTATCAGCATGGGTGTTGGCGGTTTCATTCTGGTATTACTGGGGGTGAAGAAAGTCAGTCCCCGATTGTCCGGCAATGGCCGTTACCAGGCGCAGATCCTGCGTGTCCTGGGGGTGGCAGCAATCTCTATTGATGATATAAAACTAAAGGAAAAACAAGTCGATGGGAAAACTATTTAAGCAAATCACTCTCTTTTTGTCATGTCTCATTATGGGGCTGGGCGGCGCAATGGCCGGCAGCTTGCCGGATTTCACTCGGCTGGTCGAGGAGAATGCCCCTGCGGTCGTCAACATCAGCACGGTTTCCCATGGCAGGCAAAGCTATCATCAGTTTCATAAGCCGGAAAACATGCCCATACCGGAAAACAGTCCTTTCAACGACCTGTTTCGCCGTTTCTTCGATGAGGAGGGCAGGGGTGAGATGCCACCGGAGGAGAGTGAATCCCTGGGATCCGGTTTTATCATATCCACCGACGGCTATGTATTGACCAACCACCATGTCGTAGATGGTGCAGATGAAGTCATCGTGCGGTTGAGCAACCGGAAATCCTATGAAGCCAAGGTCGTGGGTTCGGATGAGGCCAGTGATATTGCCTTGCTGAAGATTGATGCGGAAGACCTTCCCGCCGTACGTATCGGCAACAGCAAGAACCTCAAAATCGGTGCCTGGGTGCTGGCGATTGGTTCACCATTTGGTTTTGATGCCACGGTCACCGCAGGCATTGTCAGCGCCAAGGGAAGAAGTCTTCCCAGTGAAAACTATGTGCCTTACATCCAGACCGACGTGGCCATCAACCCGGGTAATTCCGGTGGCCCGCTGTTCAATCTCGATGGGGAGGTTGTGGGGGTCAATTCCCAGATATTCAGCCGTTCCGGCGGTTTCATGGGCCTGTCTTTTGCGGTGCCTATCGAACTGGCCATGAATGTGGTGGAGCAGTTGCGCAGGAACGGACGCGTGACACGGGGCTATCTGGGTGTGCTGATTCAGGATGTGGATCGGAATCTTGCGGAAACCTTTGGCATGAATCGTCCCCAGGGTGCTCTGGTCGCCCGGGTGATCAAGGATTCTCCGGCAGCCAAGGGCGGGTTGCAGGTAGGTGATGTCATCCTGGCCTTCAACCAGCAGCCACTGTCAAATTCTTCTCAACTGCCACCTCTGGTGGGAACCATGCCAATAGGTGAGGATGCCCGACTGAAGGTTTTGAGAAATGGTAAGGAAATCGATCTGACTGTGCGTATATCCGAGTTGCCCTCTGAAGAGGCTCAGGATCAACCTGAAAAATCATCGGCTCCTGAAGCTGCGAGGAGCAACAAGCTGGGGCTGGTGTTCTCCGAGCTCACGGCCGATGAGCGTAAGCGACTGGAACTGTCGGATGATGAGGGCGTGTTGGTCAGGGAGGTGCATGAGGGGCCGGCTGCTACAGCAGGCGTCGACCCCGGTGATGTCGTGTTGATGGTGGATGGAAAGAAGATTTCCTCCCTTTCCCAATTGCAGCAGATCATCAGTGAGGTACCCAATGGCAAG
>DTXR01000458.1 GCA_012962365.1 Chromatiaceae bacterium
CAGGTTCCTCTCACATGTCGCGCTGCTACCTATAGATCCAAGTATATTGCAAACATCGCCATGAGACCCTGCCCGACTATCCCTTTCGACCGCACTGACGATCTAATTAATTGCTTTTGTTATAAATTATTCTCTAGCCAACGACATTCTGAAACGACTTGTGATGCCAGCAAAAAGCCTGGAGGCGCAAGAAAATTTGCCATCTTGCGGATGCTCTGGTATAAATGCGCGTCTTTTCCGGCTCAAGTCTGAATTCTTGAGCCCAATGAACCAGAAATTTTGAGGCCAAGACCATGTCCAAAGTGTGTCAGGTAACAGGAAAACGCCCCGTTTCCGGAAACAATGTTTCCCATTCCCACAGGAAGACTCGCCGTCGTTTCCTGCCCAATCTTCATTATCATCGCTTCTGGGTGGAAAGTGAGCAGCGCTGGGTGCGTCTGCGTGTAACCGCCGCCGGCATGCGCACGATCGACAAGAAAGGCATCGACACCGTACTTGCAGAAATTCGCGCTCGCGGCGAAAAGGTATAAAGGAGTAGATCATGGCAAAGGCAGTTCGTGAAAAGATTCGTCTGGTATCCAGTGCCGACACCGGGCATTTCTACACCACCACAAAAAACAAGCGCACCCAATCCGGTAAGATGGAGATCAAGAAATACGATCCCAAGGCGCGCAAGCATGTGATGTACAAGGAAAGCAAGATCAAGTAAAGCCCGATTTCCAGGCTAGCCTGATTCAGCCCCCGCCCGCCCGGTGCGGGGGCTTTTGTTTGCCTGAAAAATGGTATTTCTTCAGGTAGCCACGAAGCTGGTGGTAACTCAGGCCCAGCATTCGGGCCGTCTGACGCTGGTTGTACCTGTTCTGCTCCAGCGCCCGTTGCAGCAACTCCTGTTCATACTGTTGGATATGCGCCTTGAAATCAGGAGGAAGCGCTTCAACCGGCATAGTCTCTGCCGTCTCTGCCGGTTCTTCTGGAGCTGTTTCGGGCGGCACCGCCTCCTCATTGTCTGATGGGGCTTCCCGGGGCCGCCAAGGCGAATCGAAAGGATTGAATTCGAATGTCAGGATCTGCTCATCCGGCCCTGCCCGGTATACCGCCCGCTCGACGACATTCTTCAGTTCTCTGACATTGCCAGGCCAGGCATAGCTTTGCATCTGCTCCAGGGCCGAATCAGAAAAACCGGCAAAATACGTTCTTTCCAGTTCCCGCGTCATACCCAGGGCAAACTGCTCGGCAAGCAAGGGGATATCCGAACGACGAAAACGCAGGGGCGGCAGGGTGATGACATCGAAGCTGAGCCTGTCCAGCAGATCGGCGCGAAATTCTCCCCTTTCCGCCATTGCAGGCAGGTCGACATTTGCCGCGCCGATCACCCGCACATCCACAGCCAGGGTCGTATCGCCGCCCACCCGCTCGAACTCGCCATATTCCACCACCCGCAGCAGCTTTTCCTGCAGCCGCAAAGACATGCTGGCGATCTCGTCCAGAAACAACGTGCCGCCATCTGCCCGCTCGAAACGCCCCGCATGGCGTTTACCCGCACCGGTAAAGGCCCCCGGTTCATAGCCGAACAGTTCTGTTTCAAGCAGCGTTTCTGGCAGTGCAGCACAGTTGAGCTTTACCAGCACATTTTCCCATCGTGATGAAAGGAAATGCAGTCGGTCGACGGTCATCTCCTTACCGGTACCGCGTTCTCCGATAATCAGCACCGGCTTGGATAATGGCGCAACCTGAGAGACCCGCTCAAGCGTTTCCAAAAAGGCAGAAGATTGTCCGACAAGATTTTGATGTACGGCCATGACATAAATACTAGAACAAATTGGTTATTTTTACTATTTTTTATTTACATACGCTAATTATTAGCTATTTGCGCCCCATATATAGCAACCGACAGATTAACAGACAAGGAAATTTATTCTTAAATTACAACCATTTATATTTTTTCTGTCTATTGGCACGATTCATGATTGTTTATTGGCAAAGCCCAACATTTCATCCCCGCTTTAGGAGGAAAGATCATGAAAAACTCAAATAACAAAAAAGCAAAGGCAATTTTTGTGTTGTTCGCGGCAGCATTAATGAGCAGCCCCTTGTTCGCCCAGGACAACACCAGCCTGGAAGATGAAATTCTCCAGCAGGGCAATCTGGCGCTGTCACAAATGAAAAGGGAATTCGGACAGAACGCCTTCTGGAGGAAACCGAATGCCGAACAACTGTCCAGCCAGCTGGACGAACCGGATTTTGCACCGGAAACTGCTGCCACGACAGATTGTGAACAGCAAAACATTTCGGGTGAAGAAAAAAAAACACCGGCCATCTCATCGGCCACTACAGGGCAAGCAGGATAATCTTCCCCTGAAAAACAATTTACGGCCAGCCCCCGGCATCCCCAAGGCGGCAGGCATCAACTTGAACACGAATTATTCAAGAACAATCACACTCGAGGATCATTGACATGGGAATCTTCAGCCGCCTTCACGACATCATCAACTCCAACATCACGACCATGCTGGACAAAGCCGAGAACCCGGAGAAAATCATCCGCCTGGTCATCCAGGAAATGGAAGATACGCTGGTGGAGGTACGTTCAGATGCGGCGCGCACCATTGCCGAAAAGAAAAAGCTGCAACGCCATATCGACATCATGCATGGCGAAATCAATGAATGGCAGCGCAAGGCGGAGCTTGCCCTGTCGAAAGAACGCGAAGACCTGGCCCGGGCCGCCCTGAAAGAAAAACACAACCTGGAAAACACCGCCAGCAACATGGAGATGGACCTGGAAGCACTGGAAAGCCAGCTCCTGCAGTTGAACCAGGATACGGCCAAACTGCAGAAGAAACTGGATGACGCCAAAGCCCGTCACAAGACCATGATGATGAAACACCAAACGGTTTCCGGCCGCCTGCGCACACGGGAAAAACTGCACGACGCCCGCATCGATGATGCACTCAACCGCTTCGAAAGCGCTGAGCAGAAAATGGAACACATGGAAGGCAAGGTGGAATCCTTCGATGTGGGCCGCGACCCGACCCTGGAAGATAAATTCGCGGAACTGGAGGCAGAAGATATAATCGAGGACGAACTCAGCAAGCTGAAATCCCGCCTGTCGGAAAAGAAGCAATAATTTTCAGAGGATAAAGCCCCATGAATCCATCTGAAATGGTCGTCATTATCGTTGCCCTGGGCATTCTGGGCGGCATAGTCAAAAACTATTTCGACAGCCGCGGCGATACCGAGGCATCCGGTAAGGAACGTAAACTCATGGTAAAGCGCATGAATGAAATGGAAGAACGCATACGTGTCCTCGAACGCATCGTCACAGAAGAAGACTTTGACCTCAAGCGCCAGTTCCGTGACCTGGATGGAGACAAATGAGCGTGGATGCTGATATCGATTTCGGCATGCTGTTGGCGCTGCCCATCATTTTCCTGGTGGTCGTGGTCCCCCTGTGGCTGATACTGCACTACTGGTACAAGGCGCGGGCCAGCAAGGCCTTGTCCAAAGCAGATGAGGAAACCCTGTCCGAGCTTTGGCAACTGTCGGAGAAACTGGAGCGGCGCGTGGAATCTCTGGAAACCATACTCGATCGGGAAGCGCCAGATTGGAGGAGAAAATCATGAGTTGCGACGCAGGTTGCCACAACAAGCTGTACCGGGATCCGGATAACGGCAAGGTTGCCGGCGTATGCGCCGGCGTGGCGGATTATTTTTCCTGGGACATTGATGTGGTACGTTTTGCCACCATCGTTGCTGCCATTCTGTTCAGCGTCACCACCCTGGCCATTTACGTCGCCGCCGCATTCTTCCTTCCCAAAAAGCCGAAGGATCTGTACGACGACAGGATGGAAGAGCAGTACTGGCGCAAGTACCGTAAATCACCCAAGGATACCCTGGCCGACACCCGCTACCGCTTCCGCAAGCTGGAGCGCAAGCTCAGCCGCCTGGAAGCCTACGTCACATCAGACCGCTATCAACTCGACCGGGAACTGCAGGATCTCGATCATCATCCTGCCCGCTGATCCGCCGCCAACTCACGGAACATCATCATGCTCAGCAAACATCCCTGGATCATCTCGGCTGTCCTTGCCGGCATACTGGTTGCCTGGCTCGCCTCCGGCAGTATCAACGGCAATGCCGGTGATGAGCAGGGAAAGAAGGAAGAAAGCATAGCGCCTGCCCCAATCAAGGTGCGGGTCCAAACCATGCACGCACAACCGGTGGATCAGAATATCTCCCTTTATGGCCGTACCGAGCCCAACCGCGAGGTTACGCTGAAATCAGAAGTGGATGGCCGGGTGGTGGAGATACTCAAACGCCGCGGCGAGCCGGTGGAAACGGGAGAAGCCCTGTTGAAGATCGCTCTCAATGACCGCCCACAGCTGCTTCAGCATGCCAGGGCCGAGCTGGCGCAGCGGCAACTCGAATACGAAGGCGCATCATCCCTCAACACCAAGGGTTTTCAGGGCAAGGCGGAAGTGGCACGTAAGAAGGCGCTACTGAAGGAAAGCCAGGCCCGGGTCGCCGCCCTGCAGCGGGAGATCAGTAACACGGTCATCAGCGCACCCTTTGCCGGCATCATGCTGGAGCGTAACGTGGAAGTGGGTGACTACCTCAGCGTGGGCGCTTCCGTAGCCACCATCGTGGATCTCGATCCTCTGGTCGTGCGCGGCGATGTCACCCAGCAGGATATCCGGCACCTGCATGTCGGCCAGCAGGCGATCATGACACTCGCCAGTGGCGAAAAGCATGTGGGGAAAATCCGCTACCTGTCCAGCGTGGCTGACGAAGAAACCAACACCTTCCGGGTGGAAGTCGCCCTGGCCAACAGCGACGGCCACCTCCTCGGCGGCCTGAGCGTGAACCTGCAAATCCCCCTGAAACAGATTCAGGCAATAAAGATAACGCCCGCGCTGATGGCGCTCAACGAAGCCGGCGTCATCGGCATCAAATGGGTCAAGGATGGCAAAGTGCAATTCACGCCCATCGACGTGGTGCGCAGCGACAGCGACGGCACCTGGATCCGCGGCCTTGAAGAAGAAGCCCAGGTCATCACCGTCGGTCAGGCCTTCGTTCGCGAAGGCGACACGGTGGAAACCAGCAGCGACGATACCGGAGATTCCTGAGCGTGAACGGACTCATCGACTGGGCATTGGTGCACAAGCGCACCATGACATTATTGTTCCTGCTGCTGCTCACTTCCGGCCTGTCAGCCTGGCTGAGTATTCCCAAGGAAGCCGAACCGGACATCACCATCCCCTATATCTATGTGTCCATTTCCCATCCGGGCATTTCTCCCGAAGATGCCGAGCGCATGCTGGTGCGGCCCATGGAGAACGAACTGAAGGCCATACAGGGCATCAGGGAAATGACCGCCAACGCCGGCCAGGGACATGCTTCGGTCACCCTGGAGTTCGTGGCGGGCTTCGACCCTGACAAGGCCCTGGCCGACGTGCGCGACAAGGTCAATCTCGCCAAAGCCAAGCTGCCGGACGAAACCCGGGAACCCACGGTGCACCCCATCACC
>DTXR01000459.1 GCA_012962365.1 Chromatiaceae bacterium
ATTTCCGATGGCCGGGTGGTGGAATCCGGTGAGCCGAAAGCCCTGCAGGAATCCGGCTCGGAATGGACGCGCCAGTTCATGCACGGGCTGCCCGATGGGCCGGTGCCTTTCCATTACCCGGCGCCGCCATTGCAGGCTGATTTGTTCGAGGAGTCCGCATGACCGAAGCATTGGCCAAGCTGGGGCGCTTCGGCATCGATTCCGTACGCCACCTGGGGCGAGCCAGCATCCTGCTGTTGCGCATACTGACGAGCATGGGAGAAGTGCTGCGCCGCCCGCGCCTGTTGGTGGAGCAGTTGTTTTCCGTGGGGGTTCTGACGGTGCTCATCATCGCCGTGTCGGGCATGTTCGTGGGCATGGTGTTGTCCCTGCAGGGTTACTACATCCTGTCCCAGTTTGCTGCTGAGGCGACCCTGGGGGTCATGGTGGCAGCCTCCCTGGTGAGAGAGCTGGGGCCGGTGGTCACGGCCCTGCTGTTCGCCGGGCGGGCAGGCTCTGCCCTGACGGCGGAAATCGGCTTGATGAAAGCCACGGAGCAGCTGTCCGGCCTGGAGATGATGGCGGTGAATCCCGTGCGGCGGGTGCTGACGCCGCGTTTTCTCGCCGGGTTTATCTCCATGCCCTTGCTGGCGGCCTTGTTCAGCGCCCTGGGCATCGTTGGCGGCTGGTTCGTCGGGGTAGGGCTGCTGGGTGTGGATGATGGTGCCTGGTGGGGTCAGATGCAGGCGCGCATCGATTGGAACGAAGACTTGGTGAACGGGGTCATAAAAAGCCTGGTATTCGGTTTTGTCTGCGTCTGGATTGCCATCTTTCAGGGTTACAATAGCGTGCCGACCTCTGCCGGTGTCAGTGGCGCCACCACCCGCACCGTGGTGCATTCCTCCCTGGCGGTGCTGGCGCTGGACTTTGCATTGACGGCGCTCATGTTCGATTAGGGACAAACAAAAAATGAAACTTGCGAAACAAACAGAAGTCTTAGTAGGCGTGTTCATGGCCATCGGCCTGCTGGCGCTGTTCTTTCTGGCGATGAAAGTCAGCAACCTGGGCACAATCAACACCGGTGACAGCTACCGCATTTTGGCGCGATTCGACAATATTGGCAGTCTCAAAGCCAAGGCGCCGGTCACCATGGCAGGTGTGGAAATCGGCCGGGTGGTCGAGATCGGCTTCGACAAGGAGCGCTTTCAGGCCATTGTGGGCATGGATGTGTATGCAAACTATGACCAGATCCCGGAAGACACCTACGCCAAGATCCTCACCGCAGGGCTGCTGGGCGAGCAATATATCGGACTCGATCCCGGTGGCAGTGACGAGGTGTTGAAGGATGGCGGGGAAATCGAAATAACCCAGTCCGCGCTGGTGCTGGAAGAGGTGATCGGACAGTTCATTTTCAGCAAGGCACAGGAGGGAGACAAGTAGATGATAAAAGGACTATTGCTTGGCTTGATGCTGCTGGTGAGCCAGCCATCCCATGCGGCTCAGCTGCAGCCCGTGGAGCTTATCCGTTCGACCGCTGATTATGTGCTGAAACAGGTGCGGGCCCGTAAGGCAGAGCTCGAAAAGGACAGTAGCGGGATCTATAGTCTGGTCCAGCGGAAAGTGCTGCCCCATTTCGATTTCTATATCATGAGCCGCGGCGCGCTGGGAAAACACTGGCGCAAGGCCACCGAGAAGCAGAAGAATGAGATCGCCCGGCAGTTCCAGGAACTGCTGGTACGCACTTATGCCACTATCCTGCTCAGCTATTCCAACCAGGAAATCGAGTATTTGCCTTACCGGGGCAAGCCGCAGGACAAGCGCGTCACGGTGGCTACCCGGGTACACAACAACGGTGGGCCGCCGGTTCCCATTAACTACCGGTTGTATCGGCAGAGCAACGGCGAATGGAAGATCTACGATGTCGTCGTGGACGGCGTGAGTCTGGTTTCCAACTACCGGGGAAGTTTTTCTGCTGAAGTGAAAAAGAACGGTATCGATGGGTTGATTGCCACCCTGCGGAAGCACAACAAGAAGCAGCGGGGCGCCTGATCCATGAGCCGCTGGCAGCTCGAGGGCATACTGGATCTGTCAACCGTGCCCGATATCTGGCCGGAAATGGCTGCGCAGATTCGTGGCAGCACACAACTGTCTATTTCCCTTGCCGGGGTGAAGCATGCCAGCAGCGCCGCGCTGGCGCTGTTGATTCAGGGACTGGCTGAGGCACGGGAAGCGGGCTGCGACCTGCGCTACGAGCAGATTCCTGCAGATCTCCTGGCGCTGGCCGGGGTCAGTAATGTCCGGGGGCTGCTGGGCGCATAGCACAGATCGTAAAAGTTTATTATCATGGCCTGTCTTTTTGCAGTAACAGGCCATGATGGATGGATAAACTTGTAATTACCGGTGGCGCGCCCCTGGAAGGCGAAGTGCGCATTTCCGGCGCCAAGAATGCTGCGTTGCCGATCCTGGCCTCTGCGCTGCTCAGTGACGGTATCGTGCGCCTGAGCAATGTTCCCCATCTGCAGGATGTGACCACCACCATCGGTCTGCTGGGCCGCATGGGAGTAGGGATCACAGTCGATGAGCGCATGACCATCGAGATCGACCCCTCCACCATCAACAGCTACGCAGCGCCTTATGAGCTGGTGAAGGTCATGCGCGCCTCGATTCTGGTGCTGGGGCCCTTGCTGGCGCGTTTTGGGGAAGCGGATGTGTCCCTACCCGGCGGCTGCGCCATCGGCTCCCGTCCCGTCAACCTCCATCTGGATGGCCTGCGCGCCATGGGTGCGGATATATCGGTGGACGGCGGTTACATCAAGGCTCGCGCCGATCGGCTGCAGAGTGCCCGGTTGGTGATGGACGTGGTTACGGTTACCGGCACCGAAAATCTGATGATGGCGGCAACCCTGGCCGAGGGAACAACCCTGATCGAAAATGCCGCCCGGGAGCCAGAAGTCGTGGATCTGGCCAACTGCCTGATCAGCATGGGCGCGAAGATCGAAGGTGCGGGCACAGACACCATCACCATTCACGGCGTGGAGCGCCTGGATGGTACCGAATATGCCGTCATGCCTGATCGTATCGAGACAGGCACCTTTCTGGTCGCCGCCGCGATCAGCCATGGCTGCGTCAAGGTGCGGGACACCGATCCCAACCTGCTGGATGCGGTGCTCGCCAAGTTGCGCGAAGCCGGCGCCAGTCTGAAGATCGGCAAGGACACGATCGAGCTGGACATGCAGGGCAAGCGGCCCCGGGCGGTCGATATCCACACCGCACCCTACCCGGCATTTCCCACGGACATGCAGGCGCAGTTTACCGCCTTGAATGCGGTGGCCGAAGGTGTGGGCACCATTACCGAAAACGTGTTCGAGAACCGCTTCATGCACGTGCAGGAAATGCAGCGCATGGGCGCCAATATCAAGCTCGAGGGCAATACCGCCATCGTTGCGGGCATCGAAAAGCTTGCGGGCGCGCCGGTGATGGCCACGGATCTGCGTGCTTCGGCCAGTCTCGTGCTGGCCGGGCTGGTGGCGAAAGGGGAAACCGTGGTGGATCGGATCTATCACATCGACCGTGGCTACCAGAATATCGAAGAGAAACTGGCTGGCCTGGGCGGGAAGATCCGGCGCCTCCCGGACTGAGGGTACAGGAACATGATGGCATTCAAATCACCCATAACCATTGCCCTGCCCAAGGGGCGCATCCTGAAAGATACGCTGCCGTTGCTGGCGCACGTGGGCATTAAATTGCGGGATGATCCGGATACCAGCCGCAAGCTGATCCTGGACACCAACGTCGATGTGGTCAAGGTGGTGCTGATTCGTGCTACCGATGTGCCCACCTATGTACAGTGGGGAGCGGCGGATTTGGGCGTTACCGGCAAGGACACGCTGGTGGAACACGGTGGGGAAGGGCTGTACGAACCCCTGGATCTACACATCGCCAAGTGCCAGCTCATGGTGGCCGGACATCCCGAAGCCAGCCTGGACGGCCAGCGACTGCGTATCGCGACCAAATACGTCAAGGCCGCCAAGCGGCATTTTGCCGCCAAGGGACAACAAGTGGAGATCATCAAGCTCTATGGATCCATGGAGCTGGCGCCCCTGGTGGGATTGTCCGACCTGATCGTGGATCTGGTGGAAAGCGGCAATACCCTCAAGGCCAATGGCCTGGTGCCTCTGGAGTTCGTCATGGACATCAGTTCCCGGCTGGTGGTGAACAAGGCGAGCTGGAAGATGAAACACGAAACCATCATCGCGCTGATGGAAGCGCTCTCGGAGGCAGTCAATGGCTGACATACGCAAACTCAACGCAAATGATCCTGAGTTTCAGGCGCAACTCGATGAGCTGCTGGCCTGGGACAATGTGTCCGATACTGCCGTAAACGACACGGTCAATGACATCATCGCCCGGGTTCGCAGCGAAGGCGATGCCGCCCTACTGGAATTCACCAACCGTTTCGATGGCTGGCAGGCCGGATCGGTCGCTGATCTGGAAATCCCGGCAAAACGGCTGGAACAGGCCTGGAACGCCCTGCCGGCGGATCAGCAGAAGGCTTTGGAACACGCCGCAGAGCGTATACGAGGCTATGCCGAACGACAGAAGGTGGCCGGCTGGGAATATGAAGAAGGCGATGGCACCCTGCTGGGTCAGCAGGTCACGCCTATGGATCGGGTCGGCCTGTATGTGCCCGGCGGCAAGGCGGCCTATCCCTCTTCCGTGCTGATGAACGCTATCCCCGCGAAAGTGGCGGGCGTGGCGGAGCTGATCATGGTCGTACCCACGCCCGGTGGTGAGGTCAATGAGCTGGTGTTTGGCGCCGCCCATGTGGCCGGCGTGGATCGGGTGTTCGCCGTGGGTGGCGCTCAGGCCGTTGCTGCCCTGGCTTATGGTACAGAGACGCTGCCTCCCGTGGACAAGGTCGTGGGGCCGGGCAATATCTATGTGGCCACGGCCAAGCGCGCCGTTTTCGGCCAGGTGGGTATCGACATGGTGGCCGGGCCGTCCGAGATTCTCATCATCTGCGACGGGCGCACCAATCCTGCCTGGGTGGCGATGGATCTGTTCTCCCAGGCGGAGCATGACGAGGATGCCCAGTCCATCCTGCTGTGCCCGGATGCGGGTTTCATCGATAGAGTGGAGGATGCCATCGATGAGCTGCTGGATGAGATGGAACGCAAGGACATTATCGCTGCGGCACTCAAGGATCGCGGTGCGCTCATCAAGGTCGGTGATCTGGATGAAGCGGCAATGATCGCTAACTTCATTGCGCCGGAGCACCTGGAGCTGTCAGTAGAGGAGCCCCGGGAGTACGCAAAGAAGATTCGCCACGCCGGTGCCATTTTCATGGGGCGCTATACCTCCGAGCCGCTGGGGGACTATTGTGCCGGACCCAACCATGTGCTGCCCACCAGCCGCACCGCCCGCTTCAGCTCGCCCCTGGGCGTGTATGATTTCCAGAAACGCACCAGCCTGATCATGGTGTCCGAGGATGGTGCGGATACGCTGGGCCGCACGGCCTCTACCCTGGCCAGAGGCGAGGGTCTGACGGCGCACGCGCTCTCCGCCGAGTATCGCCTCAAGCCGTGAGTAACAAGCAAAGGGTCAATCAGTGGGTTCGCCCTGAAATACAGGCATTGGCGGCCTATCACGTGCCCGATGCGTCGGGTCTAATCAAGCTCGATGCCATGGAAAACCCCTGGACCTGGCCGGATGGCATGCGCGAGGCCTGGCTGAAGCGCCTGCGCTGCGTCGATGTGAACCGCTATCCCGATCCAAAAGCGGGCGCATTGACCGAACAACTGCGCCAGGCCATGGCTGTGCCGCCGGCTATGGCTGTGCTGCTGGGCAACGGCTCTGACGAGATCATCCAAATGCTGGCTCTGGCGCTACGCGGTGAGGGGCGCAGCATCCTGTCCGTGGAGCCCGGCTTCGTCATGTACCGCATGATCGCCCTCTGGTGCGACATGGACTATGTGGGCGTGCCCCTCAGGGCGGCGGATTTCTCCCTGGATATGCCCGCACTGCGCAAGGCCATCGCTAAAACCCGGCCGGCGCTTGTTTTTCTGGCCTGTCCCAACAACCCGACAGGCAACCCGTTTGCGGAAGAGGACATTCTCGAAGTGCTGGAGATGGCCCCCGGTCTGGTGGTGGTGGATGAGGCCTATGCGCCCTTTGCCGATACTAGCTTCATGTCCCGCCTGGGAGAACATGACAACCTGGTGGTCATGCGCACCGTGTCCAAGCTGGGGTTGGCCGGCTTGCGCCTGGGGTTGCTGGCGGGGCCGCCTGCCTGGCTGGATGAAATCGATAAGGTGCGCATGCCTTACAACATCAATGTGCTGACCCAGGAAACCGCCCGCTTCGCCCTTGAGCATCAGGACGTGCTGGATGAACAGACTGCGGCTATTCGGAAGGCGCGGCAAGACATGTTCGATGCCTTGCAGACACTGGATGGCATGACGCCTTATCCCTCACAAGCCAATTTCATTCTGGTGCGTACCGCAGAGGGTAGGGCAAAGCCCCTGTTTGAAACACTGCTGAAAAATGGCGTATTGGTAAAAAAACTCCACGGCAGCCACCCCTTGCTCGAAGACTGCCTACGCTTCACCATTGGCAGGCCGGAAGAAAACGACCGGCTGCTGGAACTGGTGGAGGCATTCACCCGTGGCTGAGCGCGGACGCTTTCCTGTTCTCTACTGGGCGAGCATTTTCCTGCTGTTGCTCATGCTGGCCTTTACCGGCTGGTATTTCCTGCAGAATCGCCACCCCCTGTGCCGGAATGACATAGATGACGCGTTGGTGCGTGGGCAACTGGAGCGTTTCTGGCGCCAGGAAAGGATCGTGGTGCTCAGTTCGGCGCCGCGCCCTATTGCTCAGGCCTATCTGCAGGCGGCATTGGGAGAGGGCTTCCAGGTATCTGTACAGGATACCTGTTGGGACGGGCTTGCGGCTTCAGCAGCTCTGTCGGGAGAGGGAAACCGCCTGCTGCTGTTGCCTGTGGACTGTTTTGAAAGCCTGCTGCGCGTGGAAACAGCAGATCAGGATCTGCTGTTTCTGGTCATGCCGGCACGGGGACAGGAGGGGGCTCCATCCGTTCTGGCCTGCGGGAACAGCCGTTCAAAATCATAGGGATGAAAGCTGGCGGTCATGCCACGGGGCGAACAGGGTCACGGCAATGATGCCGCCGATGAGCGCCAGAAACATGTCTGACTGGGTATCCCAGACGTAGCCCTGGGTGCCGAGAAAAGCCACGGCGTCATCGCCGCTGGCCACGGCTACCCACCATTCGATCAGTTCGTAGAAGGCGCTGAAGGCCAGTACGAAGCACACTGCCAGGAAATTCGTCCAGGCCATGCCATTGACCACCTTCAAACGAATCAGCAATTCGCGGGCGATAATGGCTGGGATCAGTCCCTGCGCCAAATGCCCGACCTTGTCGTAATTGTTGCGTTGGCCTCCCAGGGTATCCTGTATCCAGTCGAACAAAGGCACTTCTGCATAGGTGTAATGTCCGCCGATCATCAGGATGATGCAGTGTATGAGTATCAGCCAATAGGTCAGACGGGTGAGGGGAAAGCTGCGCCAGGTAAAAGCCAGGATGACCAAGCCGATGATCGCCGGCAGGGTTTCCAGAAACCAGGTGAAGCGGTCGTGGGGATTGATAGCCGACCAGATCAGCACAGTGACATAGATGCCCAGCCACAGGGCGATTTCCCCCTTGTTTGGAAAGGATGGTTTCAGCATGGCGGGATCTCAGTCCACGTCTCTGGGGCGCTCGCTGACGATCAGTTGCACCGAAAACGATTGATCGCCGCGCAGGATGGTCAGATCCATGCCGGTACCGGGCGAGGCGGTGGCGATCTGATTCATTACCGCCTGGGCGCTGCTGACGACTTCACCGTTGATGCGCTGGATGATATCGCCTGGCTCGATGCCCGACTGGTCAGCCGGGCCGCCTTCCAGCACGCCGGATAGAAGCACACCTTTGGTATCTTCCGGCAGTCCGAGGGTTTTGGCAGCCAATGGCACCAGATCCTGCCCGCTGGCGCCTATCCAGCCGCGGATAACGCGGCCGTGCTCGATGATTTGTTCCATGACCTGTTTGGCAAGATCGATAGGGATTGCAAAACCGATGCCATGCGAGCCGCCAGTGCTGGAGATAATGGCAGTATTGATACCCACGACTTCTCCTGCTGTATTGATCAGGGCGCCGCCGGAATTGCCCTGGTTAATGGCGGCATCGGTCTGGATGAAATCCTCGAAGGTCGCCAGCCCCAGCTCATGGCGCCCCGTAGCGCTGATGATGCCCTGGGTAACGGTCTTGCCCACCCCAAACGGGTTGCCGATCGCCAGTACCACGTCGCCCACGCGCAGTTGACCCGAATTGCCCAGATTGGCCGGAAGCAGATCCTTGCCTGCGGCCTGAATCACCGCCAGGTCGGTGTCGGGGTCGGTGCCCACCACCCTGGCCGGTACCTGCGGCTGACCTTCCGTGCCGATGAATATATCATCCGCATCTTTCACCACATGGTGATTCGTGAGTATATAACCGTTCCGATCAACCACCACGCCGGAGCCGAGGTTGTTTTGCCGGTGCAGGCGGGGCTTTCTTCTGGGGTCGCCGAAGTAATGCTGGACCAGCGGATTTTCGAACAGAGGCTTTCCTTCCTCACGGGTGATCTTGCTGGTGTAGATATTGACCACCGAAGGTTCTGCGAAGGTGACAGCGTCGGCCCAGCCGCGGCTTTCTTCAGTGGAAGGCGGCGCAATGCTGCTGGCGGTGGGAGGGGTGAGTAAATTCGGCCACAGCGTGAGCGCCAGATAGGCGGCAGCCAGCCCCGTAGCTACGGAGGTGAAGAAAAAAACAAAAAGACGCTGGAAATTCATAAGGGCTCCATTCTACCATGAGGTTTTTTAAAGGCGGGTATGGCTATGGCGGCATTGAGTGAAATCATCGATTACTGCGATAAGCGTCTCGATATCGGCAATTTCGACGATTATTGCCCCAATGGGCTGCAAGTCGAAGTGGCGCAGGAGATAAGCCACATTGTCACCGGTGTGACCGCGAGTCTGGCGCTCATCGAAGCCGCAGCGCAAGCCGGGGCGGATTTGCTGTTGGTGCATCATGGTTATTTCTGGAAAAACGAGGCATCGCCGCTCACCGGCATGAAGGGGCGGCGTATTCAGGCGCTGTACCGTTCCGACATGAGTCTTGCCGCCTACCACCTGCCGCTGGATGCTCACCCGGAACTCGGCAACAATGCGCGTCTGGGTCTCCTGCTGGGGTGTCCTGACCCACGTCCGATCGGGGATGACAGTGGCTTGCTGTGGGGAGCCGAGTATTCCGAGGAAGTGGATAGAGGTGACTTACTTAAAAGAATTCAGTCGCTTACAGGCCAAGAGCCCCTGCTGTTGCCGGGGGGAGAACACGGCATTCGTCGCCTGGCCTGGTGTACGGGTGGTGCCCAGTCCTGGGTGGACAAAGCGGCGGATCTGGGTTTTGATGCTTACATCACCGGTGAAGTATCCGAAGCTAGCTTCCATATCGCCGCAGAACGGCGGATTCACTTCGTCGCGGCGGGCCACCATGCAACCGAGCGCTATGGCATTCAGGCACTAGGAGCAGAACTGGAAAACAATTTCAATATAAAACATGAGTTTATAGATATTGCCAATCCAGCCTGAGGTCGGCTTGCAAAAATAAGCATTTCCTATTCTTGACCAAATGTCTCATTTGGGTGAAAATCCCCAGTTATTCTCAGAATAGAAAATTAGTATATTCTGAAAAGCTGGGAAGCGTATTCGCCTGGCCACAAACCCGAATTTCCATTACTTAAACTGGGGGTATTCCATCCATGAGCTCACAAGGCGTGGACCTCAAAAAACGCCGCATGCTGATCACAGCAACAGCTGGACTCAGTGCGGTAGGCGCGGGCTTTGCCCTCGTTCCTTTTCTCAGTTACTGGCAGCCAAGCGCCCGGGCCAAAGCCCTAGGGGCGCCGGAAACCGTCGATATCAGCAAGCTCCAGCCTGGAGCGATGATGACCGCCAAATGGCGCGGTAAGGTTTGTTGGGTGGTTCGCCGTACCGAGGAAACCCTGAAAACGCTCCAAGAGAACACGGCGCATTTGGCCGATCCGGATTCCGAGGTTCCCCAGCAGCCTGAATATTGCAAGAACTACCACCGCTCCATCAAGCCGGAGTTTCTGGTTGCCGTGGGTATTTGTACGCACCTGGGGTGCTCGCCGACCTACCGTCCTGAAATTGGTCCGGCTGACCTGGGCGAAGACTGGAAAGGCGGCTTCTTCTGCGCCTGCCACGGATCCCGATTCGATCTGTCGGCACGTGTATACAAAGGGGTGCCTGCGCCTACCAACCTGGTGATACCCAAACACAAGTACCTTTCCGATACCCTGGTGGTTATTGGCGAAGACGAAGGAGGTGCAGCATGAGTTTCATGACCTGGATCGATGAGCGCTTCCCCGCCACCAAGGTGTGGAATGAGCATCTGGCGCAATATTACGCGCCCAAGAACTTCAACTTCTGGTATTTCTTCGGCTCCCTGGCCATGCTGGTGCTGGTGAATCAGATCGTGACCGGTATCTGGCTGGCCATGGCCTACAAGCCGGATGCCACCCTGGCCTTCGCTTCTGTGGAATACATCATGCGTGATGTGGAGTGGGGATGGCTGATTCGTTACCTGCATTCGACCGGTGCATCGGCATTTTTTGTGGTCGTTTATCTGCATATGTTCCGCGGATTGATGTACGGCTCCTACCGCAAACCGAGGGAACTGCTGTGGATCATCGGCATGATCATCTATGTGGCCATGATGGCGACGGCCTTCATGGGTTATCTGCTTCCCTGGGGTCAGATGTCCTACTGGGGCGCCCAGGTCATCATCAACCTGTTCCAGGCCATTCCCGTGATCGGTGATGACCTGTCCGTCTGGATTCGGGGTGATTTCGTTATATCCGATGCCACACTGAACCGCTTCTTTGCGCTGCACTTCCTGCTGCCATTCATTCTGGCTGCGCTGGTGTTCGTGCATATCGTGGCGCTGCACAAGGTGGGCTCCAACAACCCCGACGGGATCGAGATCAAGAAAGGACCCAAAGGCAACCGCTGGAGTGATACCGCGCCTGCTGACGGTATTCCTTTCCATCCCTACTACAGTGTGAAGGATATCGCCGGCGTGATCGGCTTCCTGATCATCTTCCTGGCAATTGTTTTCTTTGCGCCGGAATTTGGCGGCTACTTCCTGGAAGCGCCCAACTTCGAGCCGGCCAACCCGTTGAAGACGCCTGAGCATATTGCGCCAGTCTGGTATTTCACACCGTTCTACGCGATCCTGCGGGCCGTACCCAGCTTTGCCGGCACCCAGGTGTGGGGTGTTATTGCCATGTTCGCGTCCATCATCGTACTGTTCTTCCTGCCCTGGCTGGACAAGAGTCCGGTGAAATCCATTCGTTACAAAGGCCCCATCTTCAAGGCGATGATTGCCATGTTTGTGCTGGTGTTCATTGTTCTCGGCTACCTGGGAATGATGCCGCCGTCTCCTGTGGCAACCCTTGTGGCGCAGATCTGCACCATTCTGTATTTTGTGTTCTTCCTGGCAATGCCTATCTACAGCAAGATGGATACGACCAAGCCAGTACCAGAGAGGGTGACCAAATGAAAAAACTGATTGCAATCCTTTCTTTGGCTCTGTTGCCGCTCACTGGTTTTTCTTCCGGCGGAGGTGGCGTGCATCTGGAATCCGCCGATATCGATCTGACGGATGAGGCTGCACTGCAGCGCGGCGCCAAGTATTTCGTGAATTACTGCCAAGGCTGTCATTCCATGAAATACTTCCGCTACGAGAACATGCAGGATTTCGGTCTTACCAAAGGGCAGATCGAGCAGAACCTGATTTTCGGTGATCACAAAGTCGGCGAGCTGATGACGACCGGCATGTCCGCACTGGATGCAGAAGCTTGGTTCGCGACGGCTGTGCCGGATCTGACCCTCACCGCGCGCCTTAAGCATGGTGGTGCCGACTGGATCTACACCTACCTGAAGAGCTTCTACGTTGATGAAAGCCGCCCCTTCGGCGTCAACAACGTGGTGTTCCCCAACGTGGGCATGCCCCATGTGCTGATGGAACTGCAAGGTGTTCAGGAAGCGACTATCGAGACCGACGAGCACGGAAACAATCACGTCACCGGACTCAAGCTGGTCAAACCGGGGCGCATGTCTGCCGAAGAATATGACGGCGTGGCCCGCGACCTGGCCACCTTCATGGCCCATGTCGCGGAACCCATGAAGCTGGAACGTCAGCGTCTCGGCATCTGGGTGATGCTGTTCCTGCTGGTGTTCTTCGTGGTATCCATCCTGCTCAAGAAGGAGTTCTGGAAAGACGTGCATTGATCACGGCCCTCTCCTTCTGACACGCAAAACCGCGTGACAACGACCCGAAAAGGCGTGCAGTCTGCTATACTGTGCGCCTTTTCCATGTCTGTGTCGTTGGCAGAGAAAGCCCAGGCTTCTTTTTCCACCCATATTTACATCTGATTTCAGTTATCCATATTTTAGGTAGGTGCCAGTGGCAACAAGAAGATCAATTATGACCCTTTTTTCCGATCCCGCAGATTTACACAGCCATCGCGTCCGTCTGGTACTGGCCGAAAAACACGTTACCGTGGATATCGTGGATGTCGATCCTCTGAATCTTCCTGAAGATGTGATGGATCTCAATCCATACGGTACGGCACCCACCCTGGTCGACCGTGAACTGGTTTTGTTCGATTCACGCATCATTCTCGAATATCTCGACGAACGTTATCCGCACCCACCTTTGCTGCCCGTCGATCCGGTGTCAAGGGCGACTTTCCGCATGTATATCTATCGTGTGGAAAAAGACTGGTACAACCGTGTGGATACCATTCTGGCAGGCGGCAAGCCAGCGACAAAGGCGCGCAAGGAGCTCAAGGAGAGCCTGACCGCCAGTGCGCCGATCCTATCCGCCAAGCCGTTTTTCATGAGCGACGAGTTTTCCGTCGTGGATGCCAGTATCGCGCCTCTGCTCTGGCGTCTGCCGCATCTGGGTATCGAACTCGATGGCAGCGCCTCCAACACATACAATGCCTATGCGGCGCGTTTGTTCAAGCGCGATGCCTTTGCCAAGAGCCTGACCGAAGCCGAGAGGGAAATGCGCCTCTGATGCGCTGAATCTTTCCATGGCCATGACATCCAATCGTCCCTATCTGATTCGCGCTATCTGGCAGTGGATCAGTGATAATGGCATGACGCCCCATCTGCTGGTCAATGCAGATGCGGAAGGTGTGGAGATTCCCCGACAGTTTGTGGAAGACGGGCGCATCGTTCTCAATGTCAGCGCCAGTGCCGTGCGTGATCTTGATCTGGGGAACGACTGGATTTCCTTCGGTGCCCGGTTTTCAGGCAGTCCCATGAGTGTATTGCTGCCGGTCAGTGCGGTGCTGGGTATCTATTCCAAGGAGAATGGGCAGGGCATGCTGTTTCCCGAAGATGAGGAAGCGACTTCTGCGGAAGAAGACGATGGGCCGGAAGATACGCCGCCATCCGGCGGGCGACCCAGTCTCAAGGTCGTCAAATAGTCATCAACGCTTTTTCCGGGGAAAGGGAATGACCTCGGCGCTGTCTTTGGAAGCGGGGGGAGCCGGCTGTTCTGTCTTCTGGTTCTCCTGCTCAATGGTGTGTCTCCCCTGAATATGGACTGCCTCGAGCTGATTGCCGATGAGCAGGACAAAGCCGGACTGTCGCACGGTGCCGTCCACGCTGTAGTCGAACCGGTACATGCGTCGGAAGCGCAGTCCTGATGGGGTCCAGCGCAGCCCCACGCGCTGCAGATAGACGCTGTCATCGAGCAACTGGTATCTTTCCTTGTCACAGGCGGCGCGACTGATGCCTACGGCGAGTTCACGGGCGCGTGCGGCCTCCAGCCAGAATATGAGAAGGAGTCCGAGGATGATGATTGCCGCCAGAGTGGAAGCCACAGAATGAATCACTCCGTATCGAAAAAAGATGTGCTGCAGGTTTGTACGGGTGATATTACCAGACTTGCGGTTGATGCCATCGTCAATGCAGCAAATATCTCACTGTTGGGCGGTGGCGGAGTGGATGGCGCCATTCACCGGGCTGCGGGGCCGAAACTGCTGGCACTGACCCGCACGATGGGTGGATGCCCCACTGGTGAGGCGCGCATCACGCCGGGGTTCGACCTGCCGGCGCGTTGGATCATCCATACTGTAGGCCCTGTCTGGCAGGGTGGCAGCCAGGGCGAAGCGCAACTGCTGCACAAGGCGTATGCGTCCAGCCTGGAGCTGGCGCTACAGCACGGCATTCACAGCATTGCTTTTCCTGCCATCAGCACAGGTGCCTATGGCTATCCTTTTGCTGAAGCTGCGAAAATTGCAGTGCAGACGGGAAAGGAATATGCACCTGAACTGGAGGCCATCATTTACTGCTGCTATCGTGAACAGGATGCGACACTCTATCGACAACTTATCAGGGATATCTGCGAATGAAGTGGATCGATGAAATACCCCTGGGCTTTCTGGTGCTGGCCGCCGCGTTTTTCGGTCTGATGCCCTTTACGCCCGAGCCCCATGTGTGGGAGAAGCTCAAAATGCTGGCGGCGGGAAACCTGGTCAGGCCACTGGATATCTTCGACCTGGTGTTGCACGGGACGCCCTGGGTGTTGCTGGGCGTCAAGCTGTGGCGGGAAGCGCAGCTGCGGCGGGACAACAAGACCCCGCCAGTATGATCTGAATGGTCAGCGGGTGGTTTCCCACAAACGGTTGACGGCGCTGGAATCAGATCGATTATTTTCGGTTTCTCGCAAGCCTGTCGAGACGCAGGCGCTGACGGTCATCGAACAGGTGGCGACTGCCCGCCCAGATGGCCGTGAGGCTGCCAAGGCCTGATCCTGCGGCGATCATGAACAGGATCATCAACTGATATTTTGCAGCTTCCATGGGCGGGCTGCCGCCGAGGATCTGGCCGGTCATCATGCCGGGAAGGCTGACGATGCCCGCAGTGGTCATGGCGTTGATGATGGGGATCAGGCCGGAGCGCAGGGCATCACGCCGGATGGTGGATATGGCCTGCGACCATTCATGGCCGAGCATCAACCGCGCCTCGATGTTCCGGCGCTGTTCCCAGGTATTGCGGGTCAGGTTGTCGAGGGCGATGGCGATGCCCGACATGGTGTTGCCCAATAGCATACCAAGGAGGGGGATGAGGTATTGGGGCTGGTACCAGGGATGGACCTGTACGACTACTGTCAGTGCCAGCAGCGTGATGAGAAACGAGGACAGGAACATGGACAGGGTGCCCAGTCCATAGCCCCAGATTCCCTGGAAACGCCGCTGTTGCCGCGCCATGACTTCGTAGCCCGCTACCGCGAGCATGACCAGGGTCATAAGTCCGATCAGCCACAGATTGGTCTGGGCAAACAGGGTTTTCAGGATCATGCCGAGTATGAGCAGTTGCACCGTGCTGCGACTGGCGGCAATCAGCAGCTGGCGCCCGATGCCCAGGCGCAATGCCCAGGACAATAGCGCCAGCAGGCACACCAGGGCGGCGGCGATACTCAGATCCCAGGCGGAAAGCCGTATCAGTTCCATGTTCAATCAACCTCCAATCGAAAGTTGCCTTGATCCATGAACGCGCGAGAGTCGGCAACGCGTGTCAGCTGACCGGGATCATGACTTACCCAGATGGCGGCTGCCTGGTTCTGCTGCAGATAGCTGGCGACCATGTGCTCCACCATCCCGGTGTTACCCGTGTCGAGATTGGCCGTGGGTTCGTCCAGAAGCAGTACGCGGGGCTGATTGGCCAGCAGGCGCGCCAGCGCCAGGCGTTGTTTTTCCCCACTGGAAAGTCGTCCGGTTTCCCAGTCGAGGACACTCCGGGAAAAACCCAGGGAAGCTAGCAGTGCCGTCGACCAGTGTTCGGCATGCTCCTTTACGACGTCGCCCCACCACTGGCTTTCAGCCGGCAGCAGGCCAACCTGACGACGCCACTGTGGGCCGGTGAACTGCTCCCTGGACACGCCTTCCAGTCGTACATCACCCGTGTTCATATCCAGATCGGCAATGGCGCGCAGCAACAGGGTTTTCCCCGAACCGGACTCCCCATGCAGCCCCAGACAGGCACCGGCAGGCAGTTCCAGGCTCACATTACGGATGAAATCCGTGCGCAGTTTCCGTACAGCAAGCAGGGATGTCTGTCGTTCAGCCATAAATTTATTGATTAGCCCAGCAAAAATTCAAATGACTGCTATGCTTGATAAGAGGCCGGTACAAAACACCCATAATTGCCGGTATTGACGAGAACATGATCAAACTGGAGGAGAGACCCCTATGGCAACTGCAAGTGCCCTGTATCCTGAACGCATGCAAGCCCCTGAAAACTTTGATGACTGGAGCGAAGAGCATGCCATGCGACTGGCTCGCGAAGACGGTATTCAACTGGGCGATGCCCATTGGGAAGTGATTTATTTTCTGCGCAACCATTGCAAGGATCACGGAACATCCTGCACCGCCAGGCATATCATCAGGGCGCTGTCCGAGCGCTTCGAAGAGCGTGGTGGCAAGCGCTATCTGTACAGTCTGTTTCCCCATGGTCCGGTATACCAGGCGAGCAGGCTAGCGGGCCTGCCCATGCCCCCGAGTACGCTGGATCTGTCTTTCGGCAGCGTGCATTAGAAAGCGGGTAAATGATCTGATGTTCGTCTGAACATCAGATCCCGGACACTATGTCCGAGGCGCTGCCCTCTTCGCTCGAATTTGGTGGTCGGGCGGCTGTCCGGTTGCGGTACATAATCATTCGATTCTGATAGATTCTCGAACAGATCCGGGCGATCGGAAAAGCAGTGCAGGATGTGTTCGGCATAGCCTTCCCAATCCGTGGCAGCGTGAAACAGGCCGCCAGGCTGCAGCAGTGTTGCCACGAGTTCCACGAAACTGGGTTGCACGATGCGGCGCTTGTGGTGTTTCTTCTTGTGCCAGGGGTCGGGGAAAAACAGCTGCATACCTGCCAGAGAGGCGGCGGGAATAACCTGCTGCAGTATCTCCATGGCATCGGCGCTCATGATGCGCACATTGCCGATGTCTGCCTCGGCCAGTTTGAGCAGCAGGTGTCCGACGCCCGGTGTATGCACCTCGATACCCAGA
>DTXR01000460.1 GCA_012962365.1 Chromatiaceae bacterium
ACCAAGAATAACTGATGCATTTCCAAACTTTAGATTTGGTTTATTCTTATGCCTGTATGTTGCTGTGCTTCATACTGCAATTTCATTGCCAATAAGAAGAATAAAACACCTGTTGCAGATAACATACCACATAGATGTTTCTGCGTCTGAAATTCACAATATGATTCAGAAAACCGGAGAAGAATTTGGTCCTCAATACAAATCCATGCAAAAAGAGATAAAGAAAATGAAGGCAATTTATGCAGATGAAACAAGCTGGCACATAAATGGCAAAATGCACTGGCTTTGGATTTCCATATCTGAAAATAGGATGTATTATCATATTCATAAGTCCAGAGGTAAGAGGGTTCCTGATAAAATACTGAAAGGGTTTGCAGGTGTGCTACTCTCAGATTTTTATAATGCATACAGTCAAGGTAAGATTAGTCAGAAATGTTTAGTGCATTTGCTTGGAGATGTCTTCAAATGGAAGACTGTCAAATATTACAACAGCAAAGAGCTGCAGAAGTTTGCACTCAGACTGAAGAATATTGTATTGGATGCAATTTACATAAAAGAAAAGTCAAAGCAAAACAAGATAAAATATGAGAAGAAGACCCAGAGATTAATCTCAAAAGACCGGGAAGATGGAGAAGTGAAGAAGATGTGCAAAAGACTGCATAAACATCTCAACAGTCTTTTTACATTTCTTGAGTATAATGTTGATTTCAGCAACAACCGAGCTGAAAGAGGATTGAGATCTTGTGTTGTTGCCAGAAAGATCAGTTATGGTAGTAGGAGTAAGAAGGCTGCTTTATGTTTTGCAACTCTCAAGACCATAACTGAGACTTGCAAACTGAATGCTAAAGATTTCTTTGAATATGGGAAAGATTATCTTTCAGAGAAGATTACTTCAGAAAGCCAGACTGTTTCTATAAAACACACTTTAAGATAGAAAAGACCACTAGGGAAAAGCCCTGGCTATTCCCCGGTCTCATACTCGAAAGAATCATAGCAGAGCTGCTGCTCGTTAGTGGTGGTTATGTAGTCGCAGTAGGCGACCTCGCCGCTCAGGACCGCGTACTGGGTGTAGCACTTGTTCTTCCAGCTCACCCTCACCACATCTGCGCAGTGCCTGTAGTCCAGGTTCGGGTTGTCCAGTATGGAGCCCACGTAGCAGGTATTGGTCTGCGCGGGATCGCCAATCAGGTTGCAGGCGCTCGGGTCTCCCCATTTCTTGGCATACTCGAAGTAGCAGAGGAACTTATGCATATGGGCGCGGTCGTCTATCATGCCGCATCCCCGATCTCCCGGATGGAATCGCCCAGCTCGAAGGCGAAGTCCAGGAAGTCCTTGGCCATCTCTTGAAACAGGGGTTGTAACAGGTCGTCCACCCAATTGAAAGCGGCGTTCAACCCAACCCTGAAGCTGTCGGCCAGGGTGTCCAGATCCGCAAGCCGACTCGCCCAGGCCTCGATCCTGTCCGCCGCTTCGCGCAATTCCTCTCCGTTTTTCGACAAAGACGACCAGAATTCCAGCGAGTGATGCATCGCCGCCATCTTGAGCGCCGTGTCTTTCGCCAGTGCGAATTCCCGCCCCGGATCCCCAGCCGAGTCGAGCACCGCCTCCCAGTATGCCTCCCGCTGCCGGTCTCCCATCAGCTCGAAGGGCGTGTTTAGCGTCCAGGCGTCCTTGTCAAGGCCATACTTGGAAAGTTCTTCGGAATGGATATTCCAAATCGGCCTAGAACGAAGTTCCTCTGTTACACTTCCTGTATCCTGGGCGATACTCTCGAGTGTACTGAGATATCTATCCGCCAGCCCCCAACGGATCTGGTCGAGCTTCTGCGGCGTCAGATCCACGCCCTGGCGCTCGGCCGAGCGCTCCAGAAACTCCAGCGCCACCCTGCCGGACAGTGTGTCTCCCATCGCCACGCCCTTCGCCAGCGTG
>DTXR01000461.1 GCA_012962365.1 Chromatiaceae bacterium
CAAAGGAGGATGGTGCATACTGATTTTCCAAAAGGGGGAGGAGGAGAGGAAATCAGTATGTGAGCATCTTCTAATATTACTCATTTCTTGTCAAGAGAATTCTCCGGTAGCGGGATTGCATAATACAGGGAAGGGGTCTGTTGACGGAATAATCATCCGTTATGCCTGGCCATTGTTTTACCGGTAGACTGACAAATGCTTGGCAGACTTTTCCTGTGATGATCGGTGTCAGATTTTCAGGCGTTCCACGATCTGCCCCCGCTGCAGGTGGCATGTTATGATCTCGTCGAGATCTTCATTATCTATATAGGTGTACCAGGTTTCTTCAGGATAGATCACCAGTACAGGGCCTTGGGCGCAACGATCCAGGCAGCCTGCATTGTTGATGCGAACCTGGTTTTTTCCGTGAATGCCCAGTTCCTTGCAGCGTTTCTTGAGATATGCCCGGGCATTCTTGGCGCCGAGACTGGCACAACAGCTGCCATCGTCGCGCTCATTGGTGCAAACAAATACATGATATTGAAAGTAAGACATAAGCTAGCGGCATTGATCTGCGATCGATGTGTTGATTATACGCCAGGAAGTCCTTGTCCATGATTCCCGAAACAGCACGCTGTGTTAAGTGCGGTCTTTGCCTGGCGGAATGCCCCACTTACCGGGTGAGCGCCAATGAGGCGCAATCTCCCCGGGGACGCATCAACCTGGTTCAGGCACTGTCGGAGGGACAGGTAGAGGTGGATGAGCGCAGCTTTGAGCTGCTGGACAGTTGTTTGCTGTGCCGCCGCTGCGAAGCCATTTGCCCTTCCGGCGTGCCTTTCGGGAGTATCCTGGATCAGGGCTTGTCGCTGGTGCGGGCGCAGCGGGGAATCAGCAGCAGGTTGCTGGTGATGGTGTTGTCCCGGACAACGCTGACAAGGTGGTTGTTCCGTGTGGGTAAAGCTGTGCTTCCCTCTTTCCTGGGGTTGGGAAAACTGCTGAATCAGGCGCGCCCGGATGTGGCAGAGTTCGAAAGCCTTTATCGACCGCCAGATGAAGAACCTGCGGGCCGTGTGGGACTGTTTGTGGGCTGCACGGGGCAGTGGTTCGACAGTGATGCCCTTGAAGGTGCAATTTCCCTGTTGTTGCAAGCGGGCTATGAGGTGCATATACCCCGAAATCAGGGCTGTTGTGGCGCCCTGGATGCCCATGCAGGCAATTCGGGCAGGGCGCAGCGGCTGACGGCGACCAATGAAGCCGCTTTTGCTGCATCGGGTGATCTGGATGCGATTCTCAGCATCGCGAGCGGTTGTGGCGCGCAGCTCGCCGTATACAAAGGAATTGGGCCGAAACATGAGGATGTCGCCACTTTTCTGGCCTCTGAGGCGGTGATGTCGCGATTGCGATTCAAGCCCTTGCCGAAAATTGCGGCAGTGCATATCCCCTGTACGCTGGAAAACGTGCTGCGGGGCAGAGAAGGGGTATTGCGGTTGCTGGATCAGGTTCCCGGATTACAGATAGAGGTGCTGGGCCGAAAAGGAGCCTGCTGTGGCGCGGGGGGGGCGGATTTCCTGCTCCGGCGGGACAGGGCAGACCAGCTGCGCGAGCCGTTTGCTGAGCAGATAGACGTGTTCGAGCCGGACTATGTCCTGAGCGGTAATGTGTCCTGCCGTTTGCACCTGCAGGCAGGAGCGGCCAACCCCGAATACCTGCATCCGCTAACCCTGCTGGCGCGGCAGTTGATCAGGGGTTAGAATTTCACGCATGAAACCGAAAGAAAACAGAAGCTATACAGCGGCGGATCGTCTGGTGATCAACCTGGATCAGGCTTTGCGTACCCTGTTTGGTCGTCCGCTGGTAACCGAACGCTCGAATCCTGCAGAAGAGTGTGTGGAGTCAGAGCTGCCGGAATCCCGGAAAGATCACGTGGCACGCCTGATGCGCATCAATCACACCGGAGAAGTTTGCGCCCAGGCGCTGTACCAGGGGCAGGCGCTGACCGCGCGCAGGGAAGACGTGCGGCGCAGCATGGAGCGTTCTGCGGCGGAGGAAAACGACCACCTGGACTGGTGCGAACAGCGTGTCGAGGAATTGGGTGGGCGCCTGAGCATCCTCAACCCCCTGTGGTATGCCGGCTCATTTGCTCTGGGCGCGGCTGCCGGGCTGGCAGGCGACAAATGGAGCCTGGGATTCGTGGCCGAGACGGAAAAACAGGTGGAAGGTCACCTGGAAGAGCATCTGGCGCAGGTGCCGGAATCGGATTGCCGCACCCGCGCCATTCTGGAGCAGATGAAGGAAGACGAGATTCGCCATGGCCAGATGGCCAAGGCACATGGCGGTGCTGAATTGCCGGGTCCTGTCAAAACGGCCATGAAGCTGACCTCAAAGCTGATGACGACTTCGGTCTACCGTTTGTAAGGGAGCTTTTGATCAAGCTGTCAACCCAGCGGAGGCAGGCCTGTCTTAGCGGTGGTACTGTTTGCTCAGCTCATGCACGGCTTCGATCATCGCGCCTGCGTGTTCGGGTTTGATGCCGGGGTGAATGCCGTGCCCCAGGTTGAATACATGGCCTGTCCCTGTGCCGTAATCATCCAGAATCTTTGCCACGGAACGCCGGATCACTTCGGGTGATGCGTACAGGGTGCTGGGATCCATGTTGCCCTGCAGCGCGACCCGTCCGCCTACCCGATTGCGCGCTTCGCCGATGTCCGTGGTCCAGTCCAGCCCCAGAGCGTCACAACCCGTGTCCGCCATGGCTTCCAGCCACTGGCCGCCACCCTTGGTGAACAGTACGACAGGCACCTTGCGCCCGTCGGCTTCGCGGGTCAGCCCGTCCACGATGCGCTGCATGTAGGCCAGGGAGAACTCCCGGTAGTCCGATGGCGTGAGTGTACCGCCCCAGGTATCGAAGATCATCACGGCCTGGGCGCCGGCGGCGATCTGGGCGTTGAGATAAGAGGTTACCGACTGTGCCAGCTTGTCCAGCAGCGCATGCATCAGTTCGGGGCGGTCAAACATCATGCCTTTGGATAGGGCAAAATTCTTGGTGCTGCCCCCTTCCACCATGTAAGTGGCCAGGGTCCAGGGGCTGCCGGAGAATCCGATGAGCGGCACCCGGCCATTCAGCTCCCGGCGGATGGTGCGCACGGCGTCCATCACGTAACGCAGTTCCTCTTCTGGGTCGGGTATGGGCAGGGCGTCGATGGCGGCCTTG
>DTXR01000462.1 GCA_012962365.1 Chromatiaceae bacterium
GTAACCGCCGCACAATAAACAAGAGGAAGGAATGTCATGGGAATGATGAGTGAGTTTAAGGAATTTGCACTGAAGGGTAATATGGTCGATATGGCCGTGGGCATCATTATCGGCGGTGCTTTCGGCACCATCGTGAAGTCTCTGGTTGAGGATGTGATCATGCCGCCGATCGGTTATTTGACTGGTGGTGTGGATTTTTCCAATCTGGCGTTGTCTTTGGGAGCGGGTGCCGATGGCAAGGAAGTGTTGATCAAGTATGGTTCTTTCATGAATGCGGTTATCGCTTTCTTGATCGTCGCTTTCGTGTTGTTCATCATCATCAAAGGTATAAACAAGGCCAAAGCTGCCCTGGAAGAAGAGAAGAAAGAGGAAGCGGCTCCGCCACCCAAGCAGGAAATACTGCTAGAGGAGATTCGGGACTTGCTGAAGAACAAGGCGTAGCAACAGCGTTAGATTGAATCAGTCGCATGCCTGCATGGGACATGCAACCGATACCGTCATTGTGGCACTGCCGGGATGACGGTTTTTTTGGCGCCATCAGTCTTCATCTTCATCTGAATCACCCAGCCCTTGCGGTGGCACAAGGCCATACTCGTTGATCATGCGCCGCAGACGTGGGCGGGATATGCCCAATACTTCGCAGGCTTTTCCCCTGTGCCAGTTGTTGGCCTCCAGAATCCTGCTGATGTGTTCTTTCTCCATATCTTTCAGGCTACGGTCTGTCAGGAGCTTTTCAGCGATCCGTCGAATGATGTCGTTGCTGTGGCCCAGGATCTGTTCGGGCAGAAGTTCACGGGTGAAGGTGTCGCCGTGGGATAGTGCCACGCCTTTCATCAGCACGTTCTCCAGTTCGCGGATATTGCCCGGCCATTGGTAGGCTTCCATGCAGCTGAGCACGTCTTTCGAAATATGAGTGACATTGCTGTGCAGCTCCTGATTGATGCGCCCGAGCAGGGTTTGTATCAGATCCATCAGATCTTCCTTGCGTTCCCGCAGCGGCGGCAGGTGAATGTTGATGACCTGCAGGCGGTAATACAGATCTTCGCGGAAACTGCCGTCCTGCACCTTTTGTTCAAGATCGACATTGGTTGCGGTGATGA
>DTXR01000463.1 GCA_012962365.1 Chromatiaceae bacterium
ATTGCTCATACACATGATTGCAGTAGTGTTCCTTGTCTCTGAAATCCTCCGGGAGGAAGGCATCATACATATGGTAGTTCACGCGGTTGTTGCTGCTGAACATGAATTCAAGAATTTTCCGTGGCAAGGTTTGTGCACCCCAGTGAAAGTCATCCTGTGCTTCATAGTGCAGAAATACGGGCAGGATGGGAATACCGCTGCGCAGGGACAGATCGAACGCACCATAGCGAAAATGATCGTGTAGCCGTTTTCCCTTGATACCGCCTTCCGGGTAGAGGGCGATGTTGTGTCCGGCTTCCAGAGCTGCAAGCATCTCTTCTGAAGCTGCCTGGCGTGATTCTCTTGATTCCCGATGCACATACAGCGTGCCGCTGGCGGCGCTGATGCGGCCGACGATGGGCCAGCTGCGCACTTCGATTTTGGCCAGGCTGTGTACGGGGAACAGGGAAGGAATGCCAATGTCCTCGAAGGCTGAGGGATGGTTGGCAATGAGAATATAGCGTTCGGGTCGCTGTTGGCAACAGTGTTGGTGCAGGCGCAGATCAACGCCCAGGGCATCGACCCAGGCCTTGCACCACAAACGAAATAGCGTGCTGTACCAGTTACGCTCTCTGGGCTTTTCGGGAAGAAAGGAAAGGGGATACAGCACCAGGGTCAAAGCGATCAGTTCGATCCAGCCTACGAGCATCCACAGCCAGCGCAGCAGGGAGTGGATCATGGCTCCAGCCCCAACTGCTCGCGCAGGTTTTTCAGAGTCTTCGCCCCGAGCAGAACCTGGGTGATATTTCCGCGTTCGATCAAGAGGGTGGTGGGTGTGGCGCGAATGCCGATTTCCCTGGCCAGATCCATATGCTGGCTGATATCCAGTTTGTGTACATTGTTGTTATTGGCGGCCAGTTCATCGATCGCCGGGATCATGGTTTTGCAGGGGGCGCAGCCAGGGCTGTAGCAGAATACCAGGCTGGTTTCCTGTGTATTAAGATCAGGGATGGCGTTTTGCAGCGGGGCGGCTGATCGTCCTTTGGCCTGCAGCGCCTTGTACCGTATCAACAGCTGGGCGCCAATCACGGCGATTACCAGGGAAAGGACGATGACCGGTGTCCAGTCCATTATTCTTCCGCCCAGCGATCATTCAACAGTTCGATCTGGTAGCCGTCGGGATCCTCGAGAAAGGCGATGATGGTGGTGCCTGCATTCATGGGGCCCGCATCACGCAATATCTTTGCACCCTGTCGGCGGGCTTTTTCCGTGGCTTCAGATACATCGTCCACGGCAACGGCAATGTGGCCGAATCCGGTACCCAGGTCGTATTTTTCCACGCCCCAGTTGCAGGTGAGTTCGAGCACTGTGTTTTCCTTTTCGTCACCGTAGCCCAGAAATGCCAGGGTGAACTTGCCATCCGGGTAGTCTTTCTGGCGCAGCAGCCGCATGCCCAGTATTTTGGTATAGAAATCAATGGATTTTTGCAGGTTTCCAACCCGCAGCATGGTGTGGAGCAAGCGCATGAAAGGACCTCCGTTCTGGTTGATTCGGTGATTGTTTATACCGCCTTCAAGGTGGCTGGACAGTATGGCTTTCCCGATTACAAAGCCCGGCACACGGGAAAAAGTGACTGGATGAATGAGCAGCTTTGTCAGGCAATGTGCTCTTCCATGCGGATACCCAGAATCTCCAGCATGGCGCCTCCAAAAGCACCGCCCAGAGCGCCGCCGAGCAAGCCCAGGGGGGCGGCATCCACGACCTGCTGGTACTGGCTGATCTGTCCCAGTTCCGGAATGGTCATGTAGCTCTCACCGATGATCCAGAAGACAGAAGCCACGGCCATGGCGATCAGACCAGAAACCAGCGGGCCGCCGATTTTCAAAGCGCCTTTACCGCCAAGAATGGATGGACGGTGTTTGATCAGAAATACATAACACAGTCCCACCAGGGAAACGGCCACGGCGGCGACTTCCCATCCCTGGAATCCGATGGGTGTGCTGCGAACGACGAGATACAGCGGGGGGCCGGAAATCAACCCGGCCATGAAGCCGGCGCCGGTTTGCGCCAGAGGCTGGGAGTCGCGTATTTCCCTTTTCGTAAAGAAACTCCCGGCAACCAGCCCGGCCGCCAGGGCAATGCCTAGCAGGATCAGGGGTTGGTGATAGCTGACGAACAGAATCTGGTAGGAAATGGCGGTCAGAATGCCTGCCAGGGTGCCGCCGAGGGCAACCAGCATGCTGCCGAAATAAGCGGAAATTACCAGTCCGGCTAGTACGGTGGCCAGCATGGATGCCAGCCAGAGGCTCATGTTTTCAACCAACAGAAAATTGAGCACCCCGGAGAAAAAAGCGCCGAACAGTGCGCCGGAAAAAGCCCAGGTGATGGACTTTCTCAGGATTTTCGACAGTTTGTCCAGAATGCCCATGATCTACTTTGCCTCGTCTTTTGCTGGGTTGGGCGGCGTGATCAGCCATCGTCCTTCGGCATCCCTGCAAAAAGTCAGAGATTCCCCTATTCGTTTTTTATCCACCTCTGTGGTGATTTGCACTCGCCGACACTGGCCATCCTGTGGAGATGGGCTGTCGAGTATCTCGATACTCCCCTGGTTTTTGGTTTCCGGGTTTTTCCAGTGGCGGGTTTCGCCATTGGCTGCTGAATCGAGCGCTGAATTCAGGGTATTTGAAAGTATTTCCCAGTCTGTGTCGGAAAGCGACTGGAGACCGGTGTTTCTCAACCACTGCCAGTTGCTTCCCTGCGCGGTGGACAGGCTCAGGGTAAGCAGAACTATAAACGCCAAAAGTCGATTCATTTGCACCTCGTTTCCTCCTGGTCAGTGGCGTGAATAACGAATACCCCTGGCCACGGGAATGAAAAAGTCCTGTCGCAGTCAATGGTGTGTGATTCTGACGAATTTGTAAACAGGCGGGCATGTCGGGTTTTCAATACCATTCCTTGCCGCAGGGTAGTTTTTCATTGACCTGATGAAGGAATATCAGTATTTTACAATGTATGGATTTTGCTGGATTTGTTTGTCCCTGAAAAATCCGATTCCCATGAATTTTGGAGGTTACAACGGTGGAATTGACTGGCGGTGAAATTGTCGTCCAGGCACTGAAAGATGAAGGTGTTGAGTTCGTTTGGGGGTATCCTGGCGGTGCTGTACTACATATCTATGATGCAATCTTTCAACAGAAAGCAGTGCAGCATATTCTAGTGCGTCATGAACAGGCAGCAACCCATGCGGCTGACGGGTACGCACGTGCCACGGGAAACCTGGGTGTTGCGCTGGTTACCTCCGGGCCTGGTGCTACCAATGCGGTTACGGGTATCGCCACCGCGTACATGGATTCCATTCCCATGGTCATTATCACTGGCCAGGTGCCTGTGCCTTTCATCGGCAGTGATGCTTTTCAGGAAGTTGATATCACGGGGATCACACGTCCCTGCGTCAAGCACAACTTCCTGATAAAACGGGTCGAAGATATTGCTGATACCATGGCCAAGGCCTTTTATATCGCCAGGACAGGCAGACCCGGCCCCGTGCTCGTCGATATCCCCAAAGACGTGACTGATCCCAATATTCGTATTCCCTACGATTATCCAAAGAAGATCAGCATGCGTTCCTACAAGCCGGTGGAAAAAGGCAATACACGGCAGGTGCGTAAGGCGGTCGATCTGATGGCCAAGGCCAGGCGCCCGGTTGTCTATACCGGTGGTGGCGTGGTGCTGGGTGAGGCTTCCGATGATCTGCGGGAGTTGATCAAATATACTGATTTCCCGGTCACCAATACCCTCATGGGACTGGGGTCGATTGCAGCTTCAGATGAGCATTTCCTGGGTATGCTGGGCATGCACGGTACTTATGAAGCCAATATGGCCATGCACGAGGCAGATCTCATCGTTGCCATTGGCGCACGCTTTGATGACCGGGTGACCGGCAAGCTGGCGCAGTTCTGCCCCAATGCCAAGATCGTGCATGTGGACGTTGATCCTGCATCGATCTCCAAGAATGTTCGCGTGGACGTGCCCATCGTCGGGCAGGTCAAGCCCGTGCTCAAGGATATGCTCAAATTCCTGAAGGCACGCAAGACCGGGCCTGACAAGGCGGCGCTCAAGGAATGGTGGGAGCGCATCAATACCTGGCGCAGCGTGGAGTGCCTGAACTATGCGAATTCGGACAAGGTCATCAAGCCCCAGTACGCCATAGAAACACTTCACAAGGTCACCCGGCGCCGGAATTTCTATCTCACTTCGGATGTTGGCCAGCACCAGATGTTCGCGGCACAGTTCTATCCGTTTGAAAAGCCTCGCCGCTGGATCAATTCAGGTGGCTTGGGCACCATGGGCTTTGGCCTGCCGGCCGCCATGGGTGTACAGCAGGCATTTCCCAAGGCAACCGTTGCCTGTGTGACCGGTGAAGCCAGCATCCAGATGTGTATTCAGGAGCTGGCCACTTGCTCTCAGTACAACCTGCCGATCAAGATCGTGTTGCTGAACAATGGCTATATGGGCATGGTGCGTCAGTGGCAGGAATTCTTCTATGACGGCCGCTACTCCCATTCTTACGTGGACGCCTTGCCGGATTTCGCCAGGCTGGCCGAGACCTACGGTCACGTGGGCATGACCATCGAGGATCCCAATGATCTGGAAGCGGCCTACAAGGAAGCATTCAGTCTGAAAGACCGACTGGTGTTCATGAATGTGATCATCGATCCGGAAGAGAATGTTTATCCCATGATTGAAGCGGGAAAGGGGCATCACGAGATGCACATGTCTCCGCATCTTTCCGCAGAACGGGAGCTGGCCTGATGAGACATATTATTTCCGTGCTGATAGAGAACGAAGCCGGCGCGCTGGCGCGGGTTTCCGGGCTGTTTGCAGCCAGGGGTTACAATATCGAATCCCTGACGGTAGCGCCGACCGAGGATGAAACCCTGTCGCGCATGACGCTGGTCACCTATGGTGATGAGATGATCATCGAGCAGATCATCAAGCAGCTCAACAAGCTGGTCGATGTGGTAAAGCTGCTGGATCTTTCCGATGGCCCGCATATCGAACGGGAGCTGATGATGGTGAAGGTCAAGGCTGAAAAGAATCATCGTGAAGAAATGAAACGCATGGCGGATATTTTCCGGGCGAACATCATCGATGTCACCGATTGCAGTTACACAGTTGAACTGACCGGCAATGGCGATAAGCTGGACGCGTTTCTCAAGGCGGTTAACACAGACCTGATCATGGAAGTGGTGCGCTCTGGTCCGTTGGGAATATCCCGGGGCGTGAAAGGGCTGGGTTTGTAAGGGAGTCATTCCACTCAGATATATTCTACCAACCTTCATTCTGAGGTTGGTGTTAAAAATTTACAATTGATCAACAGGTAATTACATGGGTATCAACATTTGTTACGACAAGCATTGTGACCTTTCACTGATTCAGAACATGAAAGTCACTATCATAGGTTACGGCTCCCAAGGCCATGCCCACGCTGA
>DTXR01000464.1 GCA_012962365.1 Chromatiaceae bacterium
TAAAATAAATTCAGCCGTAATCTTCTCTGGCTTATTATTAATCAGACTAAAGGAACTGTTGCCTTTAACGCCTGAAATATTGACACCCGCCAAACTGATTGCGCCCTCTGAAACATTTAAGACTCCTGATATTTTTCCGCTATTATCCAGTATCGCTTCGAGATTTCCTTTAGCGCGTCCCTGTGTTGCGTCAGCCACAAATACCATCGTTATTAATTGCGCGCCTGATGATTCTTGTTTTATGTTTCCGTCCAGGTTGACTGTAAAATCATCAAACCCTGTATGTAGTTTAAGTTTTGAATTAATGAGTGAAATTTGAGTGAAATTATTATCGCCAGACTCACCTTCGTCCTTAATTAATTTCTGCAATGATCCGAGTAGTGGCTTTTCTCCGCTTAGATCCAGCAACAATTGTAAACCGCTTATCTCAATCGTTTGAAGCTTACCTTTCAGAAGATCTTTTAGCGTCCAGCCGATATGAATTTCTTCAGAACGTAATTCGTTTTTTTCGCCCAGAGAAAGGTTTCGCAAAACCAATCCGTTTAGAGAAACTTGCTCAACCGTAAGGGAATGTGGAACCCCCAGTTGCGTCAGTTGATTATCAATCAGCGCATCCAGTATGGGTTGACGAAATAAATATAAACCGAGCCCGGCCAGAAATAACAACCCAACCAGCGCTTTTAAAAAAGTGGAAAGGTGTTTACTCATTGACTCCGATTTTTACTGCGCGAAATAATTATTCCCAGTTTAACGCAGGACCTGACAATGGCCTAGCCCGTTAATTACGTGAAAATATTATTCATTAAAAGGATACGACCCATCATCATTTTATCTATCAATCTGACAAGACTTCTTTCTTTGTTTGCCCAGCTAGACCGTATTTTTGAATCAGACGATAAATATTCCGCTCACTGATGCCCATCACACCTGCTACCTTGCCACGATGGCCAGAGTATTTCTCTAGTAAACTTTGTAAATAGTGTTTTTCCACTTGTTCCAACGTTGGTTCTTTTTCAAATTGCAACTGCGTACCCAGGTCTCCGGGTTGCTGATTGATTTCGCAAATGGCCAGATGCTCTGGTCGAATTTCATTCTGCCCCCTGGAAAGAATAATGGCGCGCTCCACTACATTACGTAACTCACGAACATTGCCGGGCCAGTCGTAAGCCACCAGATGACGCATCGCAGCTTTATTAATGCGTTTTGCGATGCGTCGTGAGAAATTATGGGTCTCAACAAAATGCTCGGCCAGATCCTGGATATCTTCGCGCCGCTCCCGTAATGGCGGCACGGGAATGGTAAAAGCATTTAACCGATAATAGAGATCCTGCCGAAATTTTCCCTCTCGCACCATGGCTTCGAGATCCCGGTTGCCTCTACTATATCTGATGCCAGTAACATGGGTTCCGCCGGGGAGTTAGCAGTTGCCTTGACAGCA
>DTXR01000465.1 GCA_012962365.1 Chromatiaceae bacterium
AACTCCAGAGGCCGGTTCCAGAACGCTATCCCGGATGATGCGTAGGTTCTGGATATGAATACGGTTGATCTTCATCGGTATGATTGAAAACGAATAGCTTGCCGCCGGAATAGGTGCGATCAGAATACCTGAGCGCATCCCTCATTCACATCGGGCTCATACAGGTTAGCATCGAGCAGTTATTGAAGTTGCGGCGATAGGCGGCAGGAACAACACGACCAATGTAGGTAGATGGCCGGCGTCGGCAGAGCTTGCTCCCGCGTTTCTCTAGCAATAAAACAAGGCCTCTTCCCGGCGAAAAAGCATTGCCTGGAGAACAGTGCGGTCTCGCAGGATAGGCTACCGAACCGTTCGCAAGCATATTTAATTGCTCATATCCTCATGGGCATGACGACATAGCGGGCGCCATCATCTTTCTGCTTGGATGTAATCACACAACTGGCTGTCGCATCGATGAGTCCCATGCTCACTGTATCACCATCCAGGACAGACAATACGTCCAGCAGATAACTGACATTGAAACCAATGGTGAGTTCTTCACCCTGGTAATCGACTTCCAAATCTTCTTCCGCTTCCTCATGTTCCGGGTTATGCGCCATCAGGTGCAGCATTCCGGGTTCGACCTTGAAGCGTACACCACGGAATTTTTCGTTTGACAGAATGGCTGTTCGCGTCAACGCGCTTTTCAACAGGTTGCGGTCAGAAAGCAGTTCATGGGTGTTCGCCGTGGGTATGACCTTCGCATAATCGGGATAGCGTCCGTCCACCAGCTTGGTGGTAAAGCTGCTATGGGGAAATTCGACCTGCATGTGACTGTTACTGAATTGGAGCTCAACTTCCGTTGCATCATCACCGGAATGTAACAGGCGATTAAGTTCGATGACCGCCTTTCTGGGTACGATGGCCTGTATATCCAGATCTTCCACCGACTCCGTTTTCAAATCGCATAGCGCCAGGCGGTGGCCGTCGGTGGCAACAGCCCGCAATCTGCCCGGGCGCCCTTCTAGCAACAGGCCGTTGAGGTAGTACCGAACATCCTGCTGGGCCATGGCAAACTGTGTTTTCTCCAGAAGACGTTTGATCCGGTTTTGTGCAACTTTGATTTTTTGTGTAGCTACGGCAGCTTCAAGATTAGGGTAGTCTGCCGCAGGCAGTGTACTCAGGGTATAGCGACCACGACCGGATCTAAGGATTGTTTTATCGCCTTGTACATCCAGTTCCAGTTTGGCCTCCTCTCCCAGCGCCTTGCAGATATCCACGATCTTTCTGGCAGGTAGGGTGAATTCCACGTCTTCTTCTGCATCGACAGTGATGCGTGTTTTCACTTCGACTTCCAGATCCGTAGCAATCAGGGTCATCAAACCCTTTTCTACGCGGAACAGGATATTCGCCAAAATAGGCAAGGTCTGGCGTTTTTCCACTACGCTGCTTACCTGCAACAGGGCGGGTAACAATTCATTCCGATTGGTGGTTATCTTCATTTATCAGGCTCTCTAATTATTAGATAAAGATATATTTAAAAACCCAGTTATTATTATTAAGTAGGTCACCGACGCTGAGTAACTTGATAATAGTCTTTTTTTTCCGTAACTTATAGAACTTTTTCACGAATAAAACGCCTGTATATTCGACTTGAAAGTTGTACATCGTTTGTGGATAAGTCAGATTTCCGGTGCAACGTGTTTTTCAACACAGGTTATCCACAGTTAATGACTCAGGGTTCTTAACAGGTTTTTATAGTCTTCGGCAATGCGGCTGTCAGTCTCCTTCAATTCACTGACCTTACGGGTGGCGTAGAGAACAGTTGTGTGGTCTTTGCCACCGAATGCATTGCCGATTTCCGGCAGGCTGTGGTTGGTCAATTCCTTGGCCAATGCCATGGCGATCTGCCTTGGTCGTGCGATCGTGCGGCTACGGTTCTTCGACAGCATGTCTGAACTTCGAATCTTGTAATAGTCTGCAACAATCTTTTGTATGTTTTCTATAGTGATTACTTTATCTTGTGCGGCGATCATGTCGCGCAGAGCTTCCTTGGCAAAATCCAGGGTGATGGGTCTGCCGGTAAACTGCGCGTTGGCGATTACACGACGCAAGGCACCTTCCAGCTCGCGAATATTGGAACGAACCCGTTGTCCCATGAAAAAGGCGACCTCGTTGGGCAGTTCCACACCGAACAGTTTTTGCGCCTTGTTCATGAGTATGGCCACCCTTGTTTCCAGATCCGGAGGTTCGATGGCTACGGTGAGCCCCCAACCGATGCGTGACTTGAGGCGATCTTCCAGTCCATCCACTTCTTTGGGGAAGCGGTCACTGGTAAGAATGATTTGTTGCTGGGATTCGAACAGGGCGTTGAAGGTGTGGAAGAACTCTTCCTGAGAGCGCTCCTTCCCGGCGAAGAATTGTACGTCGTCGATGAGCAAGGCATTGACAGAGCGCATGCGCTGCTTGAAGGCATCGATGGTGTTGTGCTGCAATGCCTTGACCATTTCCGTGACGAAGCCTTCCGAGTGCATATACAGCACCTTGTAATGGGGAGTCTGTTTGGCGATGAGGTTGCCGATGGCGTGCAGCAGATGTGTTTTGCCCAATCCTGTGCCGCCGTAGATAAACAAAGGATTGTAGGCAGTGCCGGGGGATTCTCCGATCTGCATGCCGGCAGCTCTGGCCAGTTGATTTGATTTTCCTTCGACATAGTTGTCGAAAGTGAAAGAGTGATTGATGTTGATTAGTAAGTCCTCACTATCGTGATTATTACCGTTATCACTATGTTTTTTCTCAGATCCTGATGAGATCTTGACCGGGCTTTCTTCTACCTGTTTCCGGGTGGAACCAATTTCCAGTCGGACGCTGGGGGGGGCCTCACTGTCATATTCCTGCAAATAGGTTTCGATATCTTTGAGGTAGTGTTTCTTTACCCAGTCCAGGACAAAGGCGTTCGGAGCAAACAGCTGCAGTAGGCCGGAAGACTGGTTTTCCGGTAGCTGCAGGGGGCGTATCCAGGTGTTGAACTGTTGTGGGGGCAGCTCGCTTTCCAGGCGGGCGAGACAATAATTCCAGTGATCCACGTTGATCTATTGCCTCTTTGAAGAAATTTCAAAAGAGTGCGTCTGCATGCAGATAGCTCCCTTCGGTTGAATGGTGTCCAAGACTTGAATCCTTTAGCTGTCGTTTTCGGTGGCTTGCTGCAAAGCATTTCCTTGCCAGAGGGGAGAAGAGTTTACTCTCCTGAAATGGAGTTATCCACAGGCAAATGCATTTATTTGTGCTGGGTCAGACAAAGGGCATTTCCTGGGATTTTTATGCAATATATCGGGCTGAATTTCCTGATTAAAGATTGACATTGCAGTGCAAATGAACTAGATTTGCCCGTCTTTTTCGTGGCAGCGGTTCAACCTGTTTGCGACCGCTGCAGAATGCATTCGGAATTTGGTACAGACTCATGAAACGTACATTTCAACCCAGTAATCTCAAGCGCGCCCGTACCCACGGTTTTCGTGCCCGCATGGCAACCAAAGGTGGCCGAAAGGTAATCAACGCGCGTCGCGCCAAGGGCCGTGCCCGACTCGCTCCCTGAGCCAGAAGCGTATTTCGAAGCAGGGTTTTCCCCGTTATGTGCGTTTGCTGTCGGCGGGGGATTACAAAAAGGTATTTGACCAGTCCGTTCGATCTTCAGACCGGTACTTTACCGTGCTCGGTCGATATGACCAAAAGCAGGAACTGGCGCGTCTGGGACTGGCGGTAGCCAAAAAACATGTCCGCCGCGCGGTGGATCGCAACAGAATCAAGCGGTTGTTGCGGGAAAGTTTTCGCAGGCATCAGCATCAACTGAAAGGATTCGATCTTGTGGTGCTGGTAAAACCGGGTATTCACAAGGCAGATAATCCAGCGCTGTTTTCATCATTGGAAAAGCACTGGCGTCGCCTGAACAGAGCTGTTTCAACCTGACTGACTCCCTATAAATATGGACAACATACGATTATTCCTCATCATGGCGCTGGCCTACACGGGCTTTCTTCTCTGGCAGGCCTGGCAGGATGATTATGTCCAACCGGCCGCACAGCAGGTTCAGGCCACCCAGGAAGGTACTGCGACAGCGGGTAACACCGACCAGTCCGTGCCACAGGTACCCGCTGTCACCGATATCGACAGCGCCGCGCCTCAGGTAGCCAAACCCACGGATACAGGCAAGCCTGCCGTAAGCGGCCAATTGGTTACGGTCACTACCGATACACTGAAAGTGGGCATCGATACGCAAGGCGGAACCATCGTCGAGACCCTGTTGCTCAAATATCCCGTGTCCATGCAGCAGCCGGATGTGAAATATCGTCTTATGAGCCGCTCGCAGGATGATTTCTTCATCTCCCAGAACGGCTTGCTGGGTGCTGGGAATCAGGACGCTCCCAATCATGAAACCCTGTTCACCGCCAGTCAGACCAGTTACCGCATGGAGGCAGGCAAGGATCAACTGGTGGTCGATCTTGTGTGGACCGGCAGGAACGGCGTTAAAGTCACCAAGCGTTATCGCTTTACGCGAGGCAGCCACAAGGTCGATCTGGAAAATATCGTAGAAAATGCTTCCGCTGCACCCTGGCAGGTGCGCGAATACCGCCAGTTGCAACGGGGTGAACCCACGAGCAAAGGCAACGCCCTGATGATGACTGCATTCGTGGGTGGTGTGGCCTGGGATCCGGAAGACAAATACCAGAAATATGATTTCGACGACCTTAAGGCGGGCAAGCTCAACAAGGAAGTCACCCGTGGCTGGATTGCCATGATTCAGCATTATTTCCTGGTCGCCGTGATACCGCCAGCGGAAGAACCCCGTCATTTCTATAGCAAGGGGCTGGCCAACGGCCATTATGTCATCGGTGCCTACAGCCCTGCGGTGAGCGTCGCGCCAGGCGCGAGCCATACGTTCAGCGGTTCTTTCTTCATGGGACCCAAGGATCAAGAAACCCTGGAATCTATCGCGGAAGGCCTCGATCTTGTCGTTGATTATGGCTGGTTGACCCTCCTGGCCAAGCCCATGTATGAAATCCTCAGCTGGATCAACAGCATTGTAGGAAACTGGGGCTGGACCATCCTGATCTTTACCGTGCTGATCAAGGCAGTATTCTTCAAGTTGTCCGAGACCAGCTACAAGTCCATGGCCAAGATGCGCAATCTCACCCCACGCATCCAGGCACTGAAAGACCGTTACGGGGATGACAAGCAACGCATGCAGTCTGCCATGATGGAGTTGTACAAGGAATCCGGGGCGAATCCTCTGGGTGGTTGTCTGCCCATGCTGGTGCAGATGCCGTTCTTCATCGCGCTGTACTGGGTACTCATGGAGTCGGTGGAGTTGCGTCAGGCGCCCTGGATCCTGTGGATCAAGGATCTGTCAGTGATGGATCCCTACTATGTGCTGCCGGTGATCATGGGCGCGACCATGTTCCTGCAGCAAAAGCTCAACCCGGCGCCGCCTGAT
>DTXR01000466.1 GCA_012962365.1 Chromatiaceae bacterium
AACACCGATGGAAACACTCATCGATGGCAAGCAAATCTGGCAGGAAAAATTGCTGAACTGAATTTGACCTGACAGTCACTTCGTCAAATTCGGTAACTGTCAGATCAAGTCTGAACTACTACAAATTATTCCCATTCCTCCTTCCATCTTTGCCCACATTCAATAGTATCCTTATAGCACTCTGCGCCAGAAATCTGGTGTGGCTTTTTCATGTCAATGTACATACAAATTCAGGAGCAGTAACTCATGTCGAAAAAAAAGGGTGTTTTCATTCAAGGAAGGTGATGGAAAGAATAAACATCTGTTGGGAGGAAAAGGCGCCAACCTGTGTGAGATGACACAGATCGGCTTGAATGTACCGCCAGGCTTCGTTATTTCCACAGAGGCCTGCCTGGAATACCTGGCTGCAGAGGGTGACGAGCTTCCTGTCGGAGTCATGGATGAGGTGCGGGATCAGATGAAACAGGTTGAACAGGCTACGGGGAAGGGATTTGGTGATGCGGAAAATCCGCTGCTGGTGTCGGTTCGTTCCGGCTCCGCCATGTCCATTCCGGGCATGATGGATACCATCCTCAATCTGGGCTTGAATGCCCAGACTTTGCAGGGAGAGATCAAACAGACGGGTGATGAGCGTTTTGGATATGACTCCTACAGGCGTTTCATTCAGCTGTTTGGCAAAGTGACTCTGAATATACCGGATGAACTTTTTGATGAGGAATTCAACAAGGTCAAGGAAACTGCCCATGTGACCGAAGATGTGGGATTGTCGGCAGAGGATCTGCGAAATATCAGTAAACGTTTTCTGGCGGTGGTTGAACAGACTACCGGCCGCCCTTTTCCGGAAGATCCTTATGAGCAGCTGGAAATTGCGGTGAAAGCCGTGTTCCGTTCCTGGGATGGAACACGGGCCGTGGATTACCGGCGTGAATTCAATATAACGCCGGAGATGGCCAATGGCACAGCGGTGAATATTTGCACCATGGTGTTTGGTAATCGCGGCGATGATTCGGCGACCGGTGTCGCTTTTACGCGCAATCCTGCAACAGGTGAGAACAAGCTCTATGGTGAATATCTGGTGAACGCCCAGGGTGAGGATGTGGTGGCGGGAATCCGCACCCCCAAGCCCATCGATCGTCTCGCCGATGAAATGCCACAGATGGCCAGGGAAATCGAGGAACTGCGGCAAAAACTCGCAACCCAATCAATCTTGGTGCGTCGTTCATGAC
>DTXR01000467.1 GCA_012962365.1 Chromatiaceae bacterium
GAAACGGGCCACCTGTGCCTGGCCACCCTGCACGCCAACAACGCCAACCAGGCGCTGGAGCGTATCCTGCATTTCTTCCCCGAAGAGCGCATGAGCCAGGCGCTGATGGATTTATCCCTGAACCTCAAGGGCATCCTCGCCCAGCAACTCATCCCTCGGGCGGACGGCGTGGGGCGTCGGGCCGCTATCGAAGTGTTGCTGAACACGCCCCTGGCTTCAGATCTGATTCTCAAAGGAAAGATTCACGAACTGAAGGAACTGATGAAGCGCTCCAGGGAACACGGCATGATCACTTTCGACCAGGCTCTGTACGAACTCTATCTGGAAGGCGAGATCACCGAGGCAGATGCGCTCAAGCACGCCGATTCCGCCAACGAGGTTCGTCTCATGATCAAGCTGGGTGACAATACCCCGGGAACGCGGGCCAGGGATCTGGACGCCGCCATGCTTATCGACGAGTATTGATTTCCATTCGCTTCCTCATGCTGCCGGTGTCTGGCAAGCAATGGGGGTTACACAGGTCAGAATACCCGATAACCATCGAATACCGGCCCGTCCACGCACACCCGTTGCATGGCCGGGCCGGTATCCGTTTCCACCTCCACGCTGCAACCCGCGCAGCCGCCGACGCCACAGGCCATGAACTCCTCCAGTGAGACCTGTACCGGCAGTCCGAATTCCTTCGCCAGATTGACCACGGCTTCCAGCATGGGGTGGGGGCCGCAGGCATACAGCCCGCTTTCCTGCTGGGCCGAGTCGTCCAGGGACTGCAGCCAGTGTCTCGCCAGATCGGTAACATAACCCAGGTGTATGCCGGGCATGGCCTGCTGGCTGGCCAGGCGGCAGGGAATGTTCCAGTCGTCCAGCAGGGGCATGGTAGCGATGACGCCGTCCGGCATGTCCGGCAGCAGGATCTCTGAAGGGCGGGGTGTGAATGGGAAGGGCACTTCAGAGCCCAGTATGACCAGCGGGTTGTGTCCGGAGCCCTTGAGGCTTTCGGCCGCGAAGATCATGGGAGGCATCCCCCCCCCCCCGCCGATGAGGAGAGGGCGTTGCTCCCGGATTTCAAATGCCTTGCCGATGGGGCCGAGGCAGCTCAAATATTCGCCCGTGGTGCGTGCGGCGAGCAATTTCGTGCCCTTCCCCACCTGCTTGTAGAGCAGGTCGATCCAGCCTTCATCCGCCGAGGCCCGCATGATGGAAATGGGGCGGCGCATGGGGCGTTGGGGGTCGACCGTAATATGCACGAACTGGCCGGGGTGGGCTTTGGCTGCGCACCGGGGCGCGTCCAGGCGAATGATGTGTTGGTCGCCGGGATAGGCGCGATGCTCAAGGATTCGGGCGTCTTCCAGGCAGATGCTGCCTCGGTGAGAGGGGTGGTTCATGTTTTCTCGCTCCAGGTCAGGCGGCCTTCGAACAGGGTGTGGGTGACTTTGCCACGAAACTCCCAGCCCGCAAAGGGGGTGTTCCGGCCGCTGCTGTGCATGTTATCGGGAACCAGCGTCCATATACTGTCGGGATCGAAAATGCAGATGTCCGCGCTGTGTCCCGCATCCAGCCGCCCCAGAGGCAGGCCCAGGGCCTGCGCCGGTCCCTGGGTGAGACGGGCGATGGCGGAGGGCAGATCCAGAATGCCGTCTTCCACCAGTTTGAGGCACAGGGGCAGGAGGGTTTCCAGCCCGGAAATGCCGGGGGCGGTCAGGGGGAAAGGCTCGGTCTTGGCATCTGCCTCATGGGGTTGATGGTCTGAGCAGATGACCTCGATATCGCCGGCGGCTACCGCGTGGCGTAGGATGTCGCGGTCGGTCTGGGTGCGAAACGGTGGATCCACATGGCAATCGGCATGGAAGCCGTCCACATCGGTATCGA
>DTXR01000468.1 GCA_012962365.1 Chromatiaceae bacterium
ACTTGCTTTGGCATCCGCCATCCTTGGCCGCGCCATGTTTTATGTGATGGTCATCCCCACTACGATGCCTGGCGCTTTCTTCTGGAAAAATAAAGGCTTTGTGGAGCATGCCCGGGAAACCGGACTGGCGGACATGCCCCAGTTGGGTGTGGCCTATGAACAGCACCATGTCTTTAAGCTGGGCGAGTTGCTGGAAACCTTGCGCAATACCAGTATGAGGGAGAAACTTTCTCAGTTGAAACGGGTATTTACGGGTTGACACCCGGAGCAGGTTCCTAGTCCGGATATTGCACCAGATCGCTCCAGGGTGCCTCGAAAAATCATTATTCCGCTGTAGGCCTGAATCTATAAGTAGCTGATTTCACTAGACTCCGGCCTGCGCCGGAGTGACGAAATCTGGATTATTCGAGGTGCCCTCCAATTTTTTTATCTGTCGTTAATTTTCTCAATGACTGATGTTATTCATCAACAATCGCAATAGGCACTGGTCACGCTATCCGGTTTTTCCCGGATTCTGATGCAATATCCGGGCTACCGGTTACGCTGATTTCATCCCGTTGAAACGGTTTGAAACGAATTGCTGCCCAGAGTTGGGATATGATGCCCTGTTTATTGATCCTGCTGGTGCATGAACCCGGGTAGCCCGATGAAAAACATTCTGCAAAAGAAATTCGTTCTGCCGCTGATCGTACTCGTGGCCGTGGCCCTGGTGGTGTTCAAGGTAAAGAGCAAACCGCCAGTCGCCCATGAAGAACTGCAATATCCGGTCAGGGCGGTGGAAGTGATGACAGTGCGGAAAATTCCCTATCGCTCCCATGCCACGGGTTTCGGCACTGTGGAACCCCGGGTGTTGATAAAAGCCAAATCCGAGGTAAGTGGCAAGATTGTCTATATCCACCCCCGCTTGAGAAAAGGCGCCAGTCTGTCAAAGGGAACTGTGGTGTTGCGCATCGAGCCAACGGCTTTCGAGTTCTCCCTGGAACAGAGCAAAGCGGGCTTGTCCGGTAATGAATCCAGTCTGCTGCAACTGGAGGCGGAAGAAGAAAGCACCAGGGCGTTGCTGAATATCGTGCGCAAGAACCTGCAGGTACAGCAGAAGGAATACCAGCGCATCCAGGAAATCTGGA
>DTXR01000469.1 GCA_012962365.1 Chromatiaceae bacterium
GCTCCCATGATGACATCCACCACCCGGGTGCTGGTTTCCACATTACCCGCCGCCACCGCCGCAGGAAAACGCGCATTCACCAGACTTCCCTTCGGAGCGCTCAGGGAAATATTGCGGAACACCCCCGCACAGGCTGGGGTCTGGGGCGGCATCAGGCAGCGGAACACGTAGTACACGCCGGCCGCAGCCACGGACAGGGGGCAATTCACGTTTCCCGCCACCTGATCTGCCGTACCGGCAAAATCGACATCGATATGTCCGAGCTCGACCGTCACTTTCGCCTGGATTCGAATACGCTCCTGTCCCTGGCCGTCATCGTCCAGGTAATCCACGAACGCGTAGCTGCCATCCGGTATCTTTTCCAGAGCAGCCTGGGCCAGGCGCTGGCCGTAGGCATTCAGTTCATCCATGCCGTGCTGAAACAGCGTCACACCCTGATCTTCGATCAGATCCCGCAGTCGCTTCGCCCCGACCCGATTGGCGCTGAGCTGGGCAGTCAGGTCACCTTCTGCCACCCTGGGGTTGCGCGTGGCCGACAACAATCGCTCCCATACGGTGCCAGCCATTGCCCCCGCCCTGAACAAATGCACCGGCTCGATCACCATGCCTTCCTCCTCCAGCGAGGAAGATACCGGCATGGAACCGGGCGTATCTGCCCCAATATCGGCATGATGAGCCCGGTTGACGACAAACCCCTGCAGGGTATCCGCTACGAATACGGGGGCAATCAGGGTGATATCCGGCAGATGGGTACCCCCCAGATAAGGGTCATTCAGAATCACCTGGTCACCGGCCTGCCACTCCAGATTGTTGATGATATCCCGCATCGCGAAAGCCATGCTGCCAAGATGCACGGGAATATGGGCGGCCTGAGCACATAACTCGCCCTGTGGATCGAAAATCGCACAGGAATAGTCCAGCCGGTCACGAATATTGGGAGAAAACGCCGCATTGCGCAGCACCGCGCCCATTTCATCGCAAATCGACTCCATGCGGCTGGCAAACAAGCCCAGGGCGATGGCATCGAACCGGTTTTTCTCTTTATTTTTGCTTTTCATGGATGGCATTATTGCATTTTGTGTCGATTCCGAATAACCTTGTCGCCATAATAACCCAGTAATTCACTAAAGATATAAAACAACGGAGAACCTGAATGACCCATACACTGCCTGACCTGCCCTATGCCAAGGACGCCCTGGAGCCCAACATTTCTGCCGAAACCTTGGAGTTCCATCACGACAAGCACCACGCGACCTATGTCACCAACCTGAACAACTTGGTTCCCGGCACCGAATTCGAAAACGCCAGCCTGGAAGACATCGTGATGAAGTCCGAAGGCGGCATCTTCAACAATGGCGCCCAGGTCTGGAACCACACATTCTACTTCAATTGCATGAGCCCCAACGGCGGTGGCGAGCCTTCCGGCGCCTTGGCCGATGCCATCAACAGCGCCTTCGGTTCCTTTGCGGATTTCAAGGAGAAGTTCTCCACCTCCGCCGCCACCAACTTCGGCTGCGGCTGGACCTGGCTGGTGAAGAACAGCGACGGCTCCCTGGAGATTGTCAACACCTCCGGCGCAGGCAATCCCATGCGCGACGGCAAGACCCCGCTGCTGACCATCGATGTGTGGGAGCACGCCTACTACATCGACAAACGTA
>DTXR01000470.1 GCA_012962365.1 Chromatiaceae bacterium
CTCCTGCCAGATGCGCTCCGGGGCCAGGAATGCCAGATCACCCCTGTCCACCATGCGTCGGGCGAGTGCACTTGTCTCTTCTGCGATGGAAAAATCCAGTTGAGCGGCGAAGCGTGCCAGACGCAGGACACGCAGGGGATCGTCAGCAAAACCGGGCAGATGCCGCAGGATGCCTACTTCGAGATCCCGCCGGCCGTGAAAGGGGTCGATGAGCGTCCCTGCCGGGTTCATGGCGATTGCGTTGATGGTCAGATCCCGGCGCGCCAGGTCTTCTTCCAGGGTGATGCCGGGGCCAGTCGTCAGTTTACCCTTGGTATCCCGCCCCCTCGCGAGGGCGTATTCCTCTTTGCTGCAGGGATGCAGGAACACGGGAAAATCCTTGCCCACCCGCCGGAAGCCTCGGGCCAACATGTCTTCTGTGTCACTGCCAACCACGACCCAATCACGGTCGCTGTGGGGACGATCGAGCAACCGGTCCCGGACGAAACCACCCACCAAATAGGTTTCCAATCCCTGTTCGGCAAGGCGGTGATTGCTCATGGCTGTTCAGCGCAGCTCCGGCGGAATCCAGGAGTCGTCGTCAACTGTGTCGTCGCGCAGTTCCCGGATGAGCCTTCTGGCACGAATTTCATCTTTCTCGTTGACGAACACCCGCACGATGCCCAGTGCAGGCAGTTCGCCCATGGCGCCCTGGAGATAGTCACCGCCAACCCTGGCATCGATGCCGTTGCCAATGAGATGGATCTTGATGGCGTGCGCCTCGATGGAGTTCAAGGCGTCGAATACGGGAATCATCCGCCCTGTTCGCGGATCTGTTTGTCCCGATCTTGGGCGTCCTGGAGCATCTGGCCTTCCAGTCCCTTGGCCTTGTCCAGAGATTTCATCTGGGTTTCCCAGGGATTGAAGTGCTTTTCCAGTGGTTTTTCAGGCTTGCCGTCCGAACAGGCGCCCAGCAGTAAGGCCGTTGCCAAAAAAGGTAGGTACATGTTCATGCCTGTTCTTCGTAGGTCAGTGCCTGGCCATGGGTGCCGTGGCTGTCGGGACCCATCAGCCACAGATACAGGGGCATGAGTGCTTCGGGCAGTTTGACCCGATTGATGTCCTCACCGGGATAGATGGTTTTTCGCATATTGGTGCGGGTGGGGCCCGGATCGATACTGTTGACCCGGATGTTGGTGTGTTCCAGCTCTTCCGCCAGAGTTTGCATCAGTCCTTCCTGGGCGAATTTGCTGGCCGCATAGGCGCCCCAGTAAGCCTGTGCCCTGCGTCCCACGCTGTCGGAGGTGAAGATGAGCGAAGCATCTTCGGATTTGAGCAGCAGGGGCAAGCAGACCTGGGTGATGAAGAACGGCGCATTGGCATTCACCTGCATGACTTTCATCCAGTCCTGAGGATCGTAATCCTTGACGCGGCTCAGGTAGGGATTGATGGCGGCATTGTGCAGGATGCCGTCGAGACGCCCGAAGGATTCTTCCAGCTTTTCGCCCAGTTCTTCGTAGTCATGGGTGGTGGCGCCTTCCAGGTGCATGGGATAGATCGCGGGCGTGGGAGCGCCCAGACTCTCGATCTCGTCGTAGACGTTTTCCAGGTTTGGCAGGGTTTTGCTCAGCAGCACCACGGTGGCGCCGTGGGTGGCAAAGGCAATGGAGGCCGCCCGGCCGATGCCGCTGCCGGCGCCGGTAACCAGAATCACGCGATCCTGTAGCAGGTTGGAAGGAGCCTGATAGTTTTTCATGTTCATCCGCAATGTGAATGTTCGGCTGTGTATGTTAACAGACCTATAGCAACGCCAGTAAATCCTGTGGTTGCTCCAGAGTGAAATCCGCCTGCCAATCTTCGGGGTGATCCTGCTCCTGAATATAGCCGAAAAGCGCGCAGGCGGTGGCCATGCCGGCGGCCTTGCCGGCTTCGATGTCCCGCTGGGCATCGCCCACGTACAGGCATCGAGGCGGCGGGGTTTTAAGACGCTCGCTGGCGCACAACAAGGGCTGGGGATGGGGCTTGTTGTGTTCGCAGGTATCGCCGCTGATGATGACTTCCGTGCTGTAGGGCATGGGCAGGGCATCCATGAGGGGGTCGGTCAGCCAGGCAGGCTTGTTGGTGACGATACCCCAGGGGATGTCTTTTTTGCGCAGGGTATCCAGTACCTGTTCCATGCCGGGAAACAGGCGCGTATGGCGGCAGATGTTTTGCAGATACACATCCAGCAGATACAGGCGCCGTTCCTCGAAACCTTCATCCTCCGGCTGTATGTCGAATCCCCGGCGGATCAGGGCGATACCCCCGTGGGAGACCACGGGACGGATCTTCTCGAAAGGCAGGGGCTGACGGCCAAAATGCGCCAGGGTGAGGTTCAGCGCATGGGCGAGATCCGGCGCGGTGTCTGCCAGGGTGCCATCCAGGTCGAACAGCAGGCAATCGATGGATGACGTCATTCAGCGGGTTTCTGGGTGGTGACCAGATAATTGACGTCCACATCGGTGGCATCGAGTTTGTACACCCGGGTCAAGGGATTGTAGGTCATGCCGATGGTGTCCTGTATGTCCAGGTCTGCTTGGCGAATCCACTGGCTCAATTCGGACGGACGGATGAAACGGGCATAGTCGTGGGTGCCCTTGGGCAGTAGGTTGAGGACGTATTCTGCACCGATGATGGCAAACAGATAGGACTTGGGATTGCGGTTGATGGTGGAGAAAAACACGCTGCCCCCGGGTTTGGCCAGGGTGGCGCAGGCTTTGACGATAGAAGAAGGATCGGGCACATGCTCGAGCATTTCCATGCAGGTGACCACGTCGAATTCGCCGGGCATTTCCTGGGCGAGCTTCTCGACCGGCAGTTGCCGGTATTCCACATCGAGTCCGCTTTCCAGCAGGTGCAGGCGCGCTACCTGAAGGTTGGCGTCACCCATGTCGATGCCGGTGACATGGGCGCCTTTTTCGGCCATGGATTCGGCCAGGATGCCGCCGCCGCAGCCCACGTCCAGCACCTTTTTTCCCGCCAGCTCGCCCGCATGCTGTTCGATATAGCCCAGACGCAGGGGATTGATCTCGTGCAGGGGCTTGAACTCGCTGTTGGGATCCCACCAGCGTGAGGCCAGTTCCTCGAACTTGTTGATTTCCGAAGGATCCACATTGTGGTGTGCGCGCTCAGGCATGATGGGTTTACCAGTGATGTTCAGATGGGGCCATTCTAGCAAATTTGTCCGCTCAGGATTTTTCCTCCAGCTTGCCCTGCCAGACCCTGATGTCAGCCATCAGCCTGGCGGTGTCGATACGCGTCAGTTCGCCATCGGCAAGCAACAGCTCACCGTTGACCCATACATGGCTGACCTGCTCCCGGCCTGCGGAATACACGATTTGGGATACGGGGTCGAATACGGGGAGCGTCTCGATACGCCCCAGATCGATGGCGGTGATGTCCGCCGCCTTGCCGGACTGGAGGGAGCCGATATCCCCATCCAGGCCCAGTGCCCTGGCGCCGTTGATGGTGGCCATCTGCAGCACCTGGGTGGCCGGCAGGGCTTCCGGGTCTCCGGCGCTGCCCTTGCCCAGCAGGGCGGCGGTTTGCATCTCGCCCAGCATGTCCAGATCGTTGTTGCTGGCTGCACCGTCCGTGCCCAGAGCTACATTGATGCCGGCATCGAGCAGTCGGGCCACTGGGCAGAAGCCGGAGGCCAGCTTCAGGTTGGATTCCGGGCAGTGCACCACATGGCCGCCGCTGGTGGCGTAGGCGTCGATTTCGTCATCCTGCAGTTGGGTCATGTGCACCGCGATGAGGTTTGGCCCGGTCAGCCCGAGTTGCCGCAACCGGCTCAGGGGGCGCATGCCGTATTGCTTCCTGCTCTGTTCGATTTCGTCCCGGGTTTCATGGACGTGCATGTGGATGGGCAGATCCAGCTCGTTTGCCAGGGTGCGCACCCGCAGCAGAGGTTCATCGGAAACGGAGTAAGGCGCGTGGGGCGCGAAGATGGCTTTGACGGTGGTTTCGTTGCGGAAGCTGTCGTGCAATGCCAGGGCGCGTTCCAGATAGCCGTCGGCATCGCTGGCCCAGGCGGAAGGGAAATCGATGAGTATCATACCCAGCACCGCCCGAATGCCAGTTTCGAGAGCGATCTTGCCGGTGATATCGGGGAAGAAATACATGTCGTTGAAGCAGGTGGTGCCGCTGCGGATCATCTCCGCCATGGCCAGACGGCTGCCGTCGGCAACGAACTCGGCATTTATCCAGCGCTGCTCGGCGGGCCAGATGTGCTTGTTGAGCCAGTCCATGAGCGGGATGTCGTCAGCCATGCCCCGGAACAGGCTCATGGGCGTGTGGGTGTGGGCGTTGATCAGGCCAGGGATGAGGGCGTGATCAGGCAGTTCCATCACGGTGTCTGCGCCGATCTGTTCGCGGGCCTCATGGGATGGCAGGATGGTCGTGATACGTCCCTTTTCGATGGCGATGGCATGGTGTTCCAGGATCCGGTTTGCCGGCTCCACGGGAATGACCCAGCGGGCATGTATGAGGCTGTCTGCGTGCATGGTTGTTTTTCGTTCTTTGACAGGAAGCTATAAAATACCGGAAATTTGCGCCGGAACCCATCACTTATGAAAACAATCGAACTCGATCGTCCTGCCACTCCCGATGATGCTGCCCTGTGGCGTGATAGCGATCTGCTGCTGCTGGATCAGCGCCTGCTGCCCCATGAGGAAAAATTCATCCATTGCGAGAGCGCTGCCGACACGGCGAGAGCCATCACCGACATGGTGGTGCGCGGGGCGCCCGCCATCGGAGTGACTGCGGCCTATGGGGTGGTGTTGGCGGCCCGGGGTGCCTGGCGTGAAACAGGAAGCGGCTGGAAGCGGGCGATGACGGATGATTTGTACCGGCTGGCAGCGGCACGGCCGACGGCGGTGAACCTGGGCTGGGCGATCAACCGCATGAAGGCGCTGGCGCAGACCCTGGCGGACGATCAGGAGCCTGAACCGGCCCTGCTGGCCGAGGCGCGATCCATTCACGAAGAAGATATCTCGGCCAACCACACCCTGGGAGATCTGGGGGCTTCGCTCATCGGGGACAGGACATCGGTAATCACCCATTGCAACGCCGGTGCTCTGGCGACGGGTGGTTATGGCACGGCGCTGGGCGTGATCCGCAGCGCCTGGAGGGCGGAGAAGCTGGCACGTGTGTATGCAGATGAGACCCGCCCCTGGCTGCAGGGTAGCCGTTTGACCGCTTGGGAGCTGGCGCGGGAGGGTATCCCCGTTTCTCTGCTTGCGGATGGCGCGGCGGCGGCCCGTCTGGCTGCAGGTGGTGTGGATTGGGTGATCGTGGGGTCCGACCGCATCGCCGCCAATGGTGATGTGGCCAACAAGATCGGTACCTATTCCCTCGCACTGGTGGCCAGGGCGCACGGCGTGAAAGTCATGGTGGCAGCACCAACCTCTACCATCGACATGAATTGTCCCTCGGGCGCAGATATTCCCATCGAAACGCGGGATGCATCCGAGCTGCTGGGTTGCGGGGGGAAAACCGTGGCAGCAGAAGGCGCGGAAGCCTGGAATCCGGTATTCGACGTGACCCCGGCAAAGCTGGTGGATGCCATCGTCACGGAAAAGGGCATAATCCTTTCGCCAGACGCTAAAAAGCTCCGTCAGCACATGGCTTGAGCTCTTCTGAGGGGCAGAATTGCGTTTTACGCGGATTTTCCATGTAACCCGCACCCCCTGCGGGAATTATGGTAAAATTCGGCCCCTAATTGTTTTAGCCACTCGAGCCGTTCAAACACATGACTGATTTTGCCAAGGAAGTCCTTCCGGTCAATCTCGAAGACGAGATGCAGCACTCCTATCTCGATTACGCCATGAGCGTTATCGTGGGTCGCGCCTTGCCGGATGTCAGGGATGGCCTGAAACCCGTGCACCGCCGGGTGCTGTATGCCATGAGCGTACTCAACAACGACTGGAACAAACCCTACAGGAAATCCGCCCGTGTTGTTGGTGATGTCATCGGTAAATATCATCC
>DTXR01000471.1 GCA_012962365.1 Chromatiaceae bacterium
GAATATGAACTTGGGGCGACAGATCAAGCAGGTGGTTGGCCGTGTTTTTCCTGGCTGGTTGTTGTTTCGTGGTCCGCACCCCTCAGGAAAAATACTCGCCCTGAGTTTTGATGATGGTCCCCATCCAGAGCACTCCTCTGGCATCCTCGACGTATTGGCAAAGGCTGGTGTACGTGCCACTTTTTTTGTGGTTGGAGAGGAAGCGGAAAAATACCCTCATCTGGTGCGTCGCATGTTAGATGAAGGGCATCAGGTAGCAAATCACACCTATATCCACTACGGGCTGCAGAACAGCAGGTCCACGGAATATGTGGCTGATGTAGAACGTTGTCAGATGCTGCTTGAGGATATCTGTGGCCAGAAGTTGGCCCGGAATTTTCGCCCCCCCTACGGCAGCATTCCTCCTATCGTTTTTTTACGACTGGTGAGCCAAGGTTATCGCATGGTGCTCTGGTCGGTAGACAGTGACGATTCGCGCCTGGAAAATGCGGCTGATCTTGTGCGCAGTATTTCGCGCAAGGAACTGACTGCGGGAGATGTACTGCTCCTGCATGAAGACTATGCGCATACCTTGGAAGCCCTGCCGGACATCTTGTATCTGCTTCGGAAGCAGGGATTTGATTTCGTAACCTGCTCAGAGCTTTGAACAATGGAAACCACTCCCAAGGATACTGCTAAGCTTCTGCCCCGCATTCTCTACCATCACCGAACCCAGGGGAGAGGAGGGGAAGGTGTACATATCAGAGAAGTCATACGCGCACTGCGAAAGCTCGGTTGTGAAGTGGAAATGCAGGAAGCCCCTGGAGTTGACGCCATGTCTGCCAGTGAGACGCAGGCAGTTCCTGCTAGGAGGGAAGCGTCGGCGCGGCTTCATTCCCGGGTTTTTAAATACCTCAGCCAGCACGCTCCTCAACTTGTTTTCGAGATCGCAGAACTGGGCTACAACCTGTGGGCCTGGCTTCCTCTTTCTCGCAGGTTGCGCAGGGAGAGAATTGACATTCTGTATGAACGTTACGCTTTCTTTAGCTTTATCGGTACCTGGCTGGCCAGACGACGGAGCATTCCTTCGGTGCTGGAAGTGAATGAAATCAGTGGTATTGAACGAACAAGAGGACAGGCAATGCCAGGGTTGGCGCAGAGAATCGAGGTCGCTGTGTTCAATCGTGCCGAACGTATTCTAGTGGTTTCCAGTTTCCTCAAGGACGCCCTTGTCGAGCGTGGAGTCGAAAGGAACAAGGTTCATATTATCCCCAATGCCGTGCGCGAGGACATGCTGGCTGGAGATAAGCGCCCGGGTAAAAAAATGCGTGTTGGACTGGGTCTGGAGGATCGTACTGTAGTGGGTTTTGTGGGTCAGATTGCGCCGTGGGATCGCTTGGATTTACTCATTGAAGATGTTGCCAGCCTGTTATCGGACCTGCCGGATCTACATTTGCTCATTGTCGGCCCGTGTCGGTTCATGGATGAATTGCAGCACCAGGTGGACAGTCTTTCCCTGCAACATGCGGTGACTTTGACAGGACCGGTGGAACGTAACGAGGTGGCAGCTTATATCGATACGATGGATATCTGTGTGCTGCCCCATTCCAATCCTTTTGGCTCGCCCATAGTCATGTTCGAGTACATGGCCATGGGAAAGCCGGTGCTGGCTGTAGATGTAGGGCCTGTGAATGATGTTATTGATGATGAGGTCAATGGCTGTCTATTCCCTACCGGTGACCGGCAGGCGTTTCGACAGCGCCTGAAAGCGCTTGTGGCTGATCCTGCTTTGCGCAAACGTATTGGCCGTCAGGGCTATGAGGATGTGCGTGCAAGGCATACCTGGCATAGAAATGCGGAGCGGATTCTTGAAATCATGCGAGATATTGTCTAACCGGCAGACAGCGTGTTTCCAAAAGGTTTGTTTCGTCTTGATGATCAGGCAGAAGCATTACATATCCAGGTTTCGCGATCTTTCCCTAAAAAAGACAGTGGTTACGATCTTTTTTAGGTTTTTTCTAATGAGAAGTGATGGTCAGTCTATTCGAAACCACTGGAGAATAACAGCTGTAGCTCCCCGGATTTGGCGACATGAAAGGTTGAGCCCTTGCCCGTCTCGAAGTAGAGGGTATTCTTTTCGCCGGTGCTTATGCTTTCTGCATACAGCGTGTTGTCCACGTACACATCATAAAGGCCGGTCTCCATTCCTGTGAGCAAGTGCCGGGTTGTAGATTGGGTGAAAGAAGGGGTGTAGACGACTTCTTTTTGTATGGAAGGGTTTTTTGAGAACATGGCGATCAGAGCCGTGTTGCGGGCATCTATGTTAATGCCCTTCATGTTCCCGGCACCTGAGGTGACTGGTGTGATTGAATCCATGTTGGCCGTGTTGCTGTCTGCAGCCTGAAATACAGAAAACAGCTGAAGGTCGGTGCCGCCATGAGTCGGACTCAGTTCAACTCGCTGTACGTTCAGCCGGGGAATGCTTCGTGAGCGTCCAGTGGAAGCATCTTGTATCGATACATCGAAATCAGTGCCGAAGGGTTGTAAAAACAGCTTGGCTGTGTCACGGGTCAAACTGACCACATCTCCGCTTATATTGGGCATGTCTGCAAAATGCCATTGCAGGGTTACACGGTTGGCTGCAGTCGTGGGCTGAATGTTATCCAGTACAATGACATGGTCGGGAGGGAGGAAAGCCACTTCCCGGCGGTAGGCAGATGCTGATGGAGAACCACGATCGTAGGCCTGCTCTAAATGCGTGGAAAGAAAGTAAGCAAACTTGCGGGGAATGCCAGCGACGTCAAAGGTGATGTCCGGATTTTGCTGTTCCTGAAAAGGCGCATTCTGGTGATTGCCGGTGATGGTGAGAATATTGGCGAACTCGGACGTAAATTCCCAGGTGTCTGCATCTACAAGCAGAATTTCACCTCGCGATCCGATCTTGAC
>DTXR01000472.1 GCA_012962365.1 Chromatiaceae bacterium
CGCAGCGGCAAACGCTTCTGGTCAAAGGTGGAAAGCGTTTTGCCCTCGGGCAGGGTTACTACTCAGGCAGTTTCCGCAACGGGTTGCGGGATGAACGGATTGCCTATCAAGGCACTGTGAAGTGCATCGATCACGTTTTGCCCTTGTTTGCGGGCGGTCGAGATGTAACTGCGGATGACAGAGAAGGTTTCAGCACCAGTGCGTGTGCGAAACGTGCCTGACACCTTCTGTTTGACCTTTACCATTCTGACGTCGCGTTCAGCCAGGTTGTTGTCAAAAGGGACGCGAAAGTCGTACATAAACGCCAGTACTTGGAGCTTACGCTGCTGAAGGCGGTCCAGTAGGTTCTTTGGTGGCGACTGTTTCTTCCGGCCTCGTTTCTTGGGTGGTGGGTCGGCTGGTGGCGGATTCGCTTCCAACCCTTGGGCGATGAGTTTGTCATAGCGTTGCTCAAAGTGAGCAAGGTGCTCTGGGGAAAGGGACATTTGCTCTGGCAACGCAGCATCTACTTGTGCCTTGATGTCCAAGAGCAATTTCATCATCTCTTGTGCCCACGCTTGCTCGTACTGGTCGACGACGAACTGGAGCTCGCGAAGATGGTGTGCATTGCAGAGCGCGTGCTGGCAATCCTTGAACGTGAAGTAGGACTGCCAGTGGTCGTGTACCGCTCGGCCCTTGAACTCTGGTAGAATGCCAGCGGCCTTCATCCCGTCCCGTCCGCGCTTGCGGTGAACATCGTAGTGCGTGAGATGGTCTGTGCTGGCAACATGCAACCAGTGCAACTGTCCCTCTACCCGTAGACCGCTTTCATCAAAGTGGGCGACATCAGCGGCAATAAGTTGCTCCTTGATCGCATCCACACTGGGCTCGATGCGGTCGACCACGGTGGTGTTGGACGCCAGCACGATGGCTTCTGCAGGCGTGTGACCATAGAAATCACCCAGCAACTCGCACGTGCGTGCCCAGGGAATGAGTTGGTAGATGTTCAGATAGCTCGCTTGTGCTTGCAGTCGTGGCCCATATTGCACCGGTTGTGTCACCTCAGCAGGAAATGCGCCTTTGACCTGTTCGCCACACGTGGGACACACTTTGACTTCGGCTTGGTGCTCGGTGGCTTCGACCTGCACAGGCGGAATGTCGAATACCTGCCGTCGTTCTTGTTTGCACGGTTCAACAGACCGCAAGTCAGTGGCGCAATGGGGACAAACCGAGACCTTGTGGACTCGAATGTGATCCGGCTGATCTACCATCTTCAGTGTGTGTCCCTGGTGACCTTTCTGACCGCCACTGCGCCGTCCCTGCTTCTTGCGCAGACTCCGTGTACGTGGCTTCTTCAAGCCGTCGCTACTCGGCGGCCGGCCACTGTTCCGGCTGTTTTTGGCCAGTTGGTCACGCAGCGATTGGATGATGGCCGCTTGCTCTACTACAGTCTGCTGTAACTGCTGCATCTGTTGCTGCAACGTCAGAACAACCGATATGAGGGCTTCTTTATCCAGCTCTGCAAGCTGATTGCGATCAAGCTCAAGTGGTGACATCGTAGTATGTAGTATACCGCAGTTACATTAGATTAACATTTGATTTCCGTTAGAAGTACATTAGCATCCTCTCGGGCGACTTCAGCCTGAGTAGTAACGCGGTGGGAGGATAACGCGAGCGCATCCATCCCGTTCTCGCCAGGCTTGCGCGGCGGTACGCGGGCCTGGATCGATC
>DTXR01000473.1 GCA_012962365.1 Chromatiaceae bacterium
ACCAGCAGCAGCACATAGGCGGCCATGGCCGGATTGAAGGGGTTGTATCCCAGTCCACCATACAGATGCTTGACCATGACGATAGCGAACAGTGCGCCCAGCACCGTCATCCACCAGGGTAAGAGCGGTGGCAGGGCAATGGCCAGCAGCACGGCTGTGACGATGGCGCTCAGATCCATTAGAGTAGGGAGTATGGGGCGTTTGCGCAGATATAACACACCGGCCTCCGCGCCCAGTGCGGTGAGGGTGGCAATGCAGATGTTGATGACCACACCCCAGCCGAAGTAGTACACCAGTGCGGCGATGCCTGGTGTCAGCGCCAGCAATACCTGTCCCATAAGCTGTGTGACATGATTGGGCAGCTGGCCGTAAGGCGAGGTGTGCACGGGGAATTTCATGACGGCTCCTCTGCGTTGTTCTTTTCCTTCGCCTGTTGTGCCTTTTTTGCTGCTACCCGCTTCATGGCGGCGTCGACGGCTGCTTTTTTTGGGTCGGTATCGCCTGCTGCGGTCTTTTTCTCCAATGCTTCTTTTTTTTGTCGCAGCCGTGCCTTGCGCTCCCGGTCCAGCCGCTCCAGCCTTTCGACCCGGGCTTCGTGGCGGCGGCGGGCTTCTTCCGCCTGTTGCTTTTCCTTTTCCATCGCCCAGGTTTCGGTCTTGGCGAAGCGGTAGTACTGCACCAGGGGAATATGGGAAGGGCAAACCCAGGAGCAACAGCCGCATTCGATGCAATCGAACAGGTTGTATTCCTGAGTCTTGTCGAAGTCTTTGGCCCGGGCATACCAATAGAGCTGTTGGGGCAGGAGCTGGGCAGGGCAGACTTCCACGCATTTACCGCAGCGGATACAGGGCAGTGCCTTGTCTGGGGCCGGTGCTTCTTCCCGGCTGGCGATGAGCAGGCAATTGGTGCCCTTGGTAACGGGGACGTCGTCGTTGCCCAGGGTGAAGCCCATCATGGGGCCACCGAGAATGAGTTTGTAGGCCTTGTCCGAATAACCACCGGCATGCTCGATCACGTGGGATAGGGGAGTGCCGAAGGAGACTTCCAGGTTGCCGGCTTCCGTGGCACCTTCCCCGGTCACCGTCACCAGGCGGCTGAGTAGTGGTCGCGCGGCCATGATGGCGTCGGTCACCGCTGCGGTAGTGGCCACATTCACGCAGATCACGCCGATTTCCGAAGGAATGCCGTTGGAAGGCACCTCCTTGCCCGTGAGCACCCTGATGAGCTGTTTCTCTCCTCCCATGGGATAGCGGGTGGGCACCTGCACCACCTGCACGTCCTGCAGACCGGATTCGGCTACGGCTCTGCGCATGGCGGCAATGGCTTCGGGCTTGTTGTCTTCGATGCCGATGAGGCATTCCTCGGCGTCTACCACGTACAGCAGAATCTTGATGCCTTCCACGATGCGATCCGCTTGTTCGCGCATGAGCAGATCGTCACAGGTGATGTAGGGCTCGCACTCGGCGCCATTGATCACCAGGGTCTGGATGGGCCGATCCGGGCCATGGTTCACCTTCACGCTGGTGGGGAAGGCGGCACCGCCGAGGCCCACGATGCCCGCCCAGCGGATGCGCTCGCGTAGCAGGGAGGGGTCGAGGTCGTCAAAGTAGGGCAGCGGTTCCGGCAGTTCACCCCATTCGTCCTTGCCATCCGTCTGCAGCAGGATGCAGGGTGCACCCAGGCCGGAGGGGTGGGGAACGGGTTTTTCCTCGATGGCGATGATGGTGCCGGAGGTGGGCGCGTGAATGGGAGCGCCAATATATTCGGTGACACGGGCGATGGTCTGTCCCTTGTATACGCGGTCGCCGATGGCAACCGTCGGTTCCGCCATGGCGCCGATATGCTGTTGCAGGGGCAGCGTCAGGATTTCGGGCAAGGACACCTTGCCGAGGAATTTTCCTGCGGACATGGATTTTTTGTCTGGGCGATGGATGCCGCCGTGAAAATCCCAGCGTCCTGGGTTGGTGGTAATCACTGGCGCTGCTCCTGTGCTGCTTTTTCCAGGTCGTCGGCACCGGGGAACGGCCACTTCCAGTTACTGAGGGTAGTTTTTACCGGCACCATTTCTATGCATTCCACAGGGCAGGGTGGCAGGCAAAGTTCGCAGCCCGTGCACTGGTTGTCGATGATCGTGTGCATCTGCTTGGCTGCTCCCACGATGGCGTCCACAGGGCAGGCCTGGATACACAGGGTGCAGCCGATGCACTCCGCTTCGCGGATGTGGGCGATCATCTTGCCCTTGTTTGCCGCGTCCTCGTTTTCCAGCGGTACAGGTTCCTTGCCCAGCAGATCCGCCAGGGCGAGCATGCCGGCTTCACCTCCCGGTGGGCAGAGATTGATGTCGGCTTCCCCTGCGGCGATGGCTTCTGCATAGGGGCGGCAGCCGGCAAAACCGCACTGGCCGCACTGAGTCTGGGGCAGGATGGCGTCGATCTGATCGGCCAGGGGGTCGCCTTCCACCTTGAAGCGGATGGCGGAATAGCCCAGCAGCAGGCCGAAGGCTGTGGACAAGGCGGCAACGGTGAAGACGGCGGTCAACATTTATCCGGATACCAGGCCGGAGAAGCCCATGAAGGCCATGGACATGAGTCCGGCGGTGATCAGGGCGATGGCATTGCCTGAGAAAGGTTCTGGCACGTCGGCGACATTTACGCGTTCGCGCACGGCGGCAAACAACACCAATACCAGGGAAAAGCCGATGGCGGCGCCGAAGCCATACAGCGCTGATTCGACGAAATTGTGTTGTTCCTGCGTGTTGAGCAATGCCACGCCCAACACGGCACAGTTGGTGGTGATCAGCGGCAGAAAAATGCCCAGCACCTGGTAGAGCATCGGGCTGGTTTTGTGCATGACCATCTCAGTAAACTGCACGACCACGGCGATCACCAGGATGAATGCGATGGTTTGCATGTATTCCAGCCCCAGGGGAACCAGCATATAGGTGTTGACCAGATAACTGACGACGGAAGACAAGGTGAGCACGAAGGTGGTCGCCAGACCCATGCCCATAGCCGTCTCCAGCTTGCGGGAAACGCCCATGAAGGGACACAGGCCCAGAAATTTCACCAGTACGAAGTTGTTTACCAGTACGGTACTGACCAGTATGAGTGCGTATTCCGACATCAAAGATTAATTTATCCCTTACAGAGTTTGGCAAGAATAAGTCACCTGCACCGGACAGGCAACCCGCACATAATAGGGTATTCAAAACGAAAGTGCTTTGATAATACTCAGGAAAACGACTCCTGGATAACCTTTGTCTACGGGTTCATGCTTTTTTGAAAAAGTGGTCGTAAAAATAATTCGTGGCTTCGACGAAGCCGTGAATGCTGCCACAGTCGAATCGTCTGCCTCTGAAGCGGTAACCAATGACGCCACCTTTACCGATTTGAGCCTTCAACGCATCGGTGATTTGTATTTCACCGCCGGTGCCGGCCGGTGTGGTTCGCAACAGGTCGAAAATATCCGGAGTGAGAATATAGCGGCCGATGATGGCCATATTGCTGGGTGCTACTCCCGCCGAGGGTTTTTCTACCATGTCATCGATCTGGTAGATGCCGGGTTCGATTTCCCTGCCTGAGATGATGCCGTATTTGTGTGTGTCCTGTTCAGGCACTTCTTCTATGGCGACAATGCTGCAACCGTGCTGTTCGTAGATCTTTAGCATTTGGGCGAGTACGCCATCCTGAGCGTTGTTGCCGGCACACAGATCATCGGCCAGAACCACGCCGAAGGGCAGATTCCCCACCAGGGGCTCGCCGCTGAGAATCGCGTCTCCCAGTCCTTTCATCTGTTTCTGGCGGGTATAGGAGAAGGTGCAGGCCGCCATCAGTGCGTTGGTTTCTTTCAGCAGTTCAGCCTTGTCTGTGTTCGCCACCGCTTCCTCGATGATGCGGTTGTTGTCGAATAGATCCTCGATGGCGTGCTTGCCTCGCCCGGTGACGATGGCAATATCCGTCATGCCGGCATGGGCCGCCTCTTCCACACCGTACTGGATCAGCGGCTTGTTGACGATGGGCAACATTTCCTTGGGGATGGATTTCGTGGCAGGCAGAAAACGGGTGCCATAACCGGCGGCGGGAAAAAGGCATTTCTTGATCATGAGAGTAGTGTCCTTTACTTGCGTAACTTCCAGGTTGGTCGGTCATTTTTGTCGATGAGATGGTACTTCATCAGCCATTCCCGTGCATCTTCGGCATCGCGCTCGAACCAGGCACGGCTGGATCCCAGACGAAAGCTGTAGCCCCATTCATCCATGTCCCGGAACATGCGTTCACGGCCAAAGCCGGGCAGGTGATCCGCGAGCAGGATCTGCAGGTAGCAGACGCCATTTTCCTCGTCATAACCGCCGCCGGCGTCGGTATGCAGATTATGTCTGCGTTGGCCATCCATACAGATGTAATGGCAGGTTTCATGGAGCGCAGAATGTAGTGGTGTGTCACCACGTACCAGCAGGGTGTTATCGATCAGTCCGGCTTCGGGGTCGCCGAAATGGGAGCCGGGAATGGGCTGGCTGTCTGCGACCCATTCAAGTTCAATCCCGTATTTCTTCAGAAATTCAGCCAGCGCGGAACCGGGTGGATCGCTGCACAGCAGCACACTCATTCAACACTGTTCCCAAGGCAGTCCCCGGAAGCGCCAGCCGTTGATGGTGCTGCGCTGGTGATGGTCGTTGAGCTCACCCTCGAAGCCTTCGTCGATATTGTAGATGTCCGTCATACCTGCTTCGAGCAGGCGTTTGCCTGCTTCCAGGGAGCGTTTGCCGCTGCGGCAGATGAGGATCACCGGTGCGCAGCTGTGTTCTTCATCGCAGACCACGCCGCCGAGCAGCAACTGGCGGATGTCGGTGACGAAGTTGGGGTTGATGTGTTGGGTAAGGTTTCCGCTTAGGTTATAGGCAAAGAGACTTAAGCCTCCTAGGGCATCTTTAAGTTCTGTGGTGTTTCCTTGTTTG
>DTXR01000474.1 GCA_012962365.1 Chromatiaceae bacterium
CTCGCTGCACTGATCTCCAAATGAAAGGATATTTGTAAGCTTTATTTTCTTGATCAACATCGTTGTTCTCCTTATTCCACCTTCCAGGGTTTGTCGCTTCCCCCTCTGATCTTGTATTCTACCAATTTCTCTTTGACCTCCTGGATGAGCTTCTGCTCAAACTCATCCGGCCCATAACGGTAATAACCCAGCAGTTCCGGTTTCAAGGAATCGAGCACCTGATCAATCTTCAATTTCACAGCCTGAGCATCGGCCATCGCCTGGGCCAGATGCCTGCGCATAGCCTCTTCAGCAAGCGCTGTCTTGGCTTCATCCGCCACCGGTTCTTCGAGCAGTCCTAGCAGCGGAGTAGCCACCGATTCATCCGCCACATAGTCACGCAAGTCGTCGGCACAACCACGAATGTGGTCCAGGTATTCCTTAATGCCACGCTGAATCAATTCCAGGTAATGTTCAGGCTTGAACTCCTGGTGTTTACCAGGTTTATATCCACATTCGGAGCATACCCAGCCATTGTCCAAATCAGCTTTAACCTCGTTTGTGCTTCGTTCACAAACCTTCGTAACCTGCATATTTGAAAGCAGTTGTTCAAGTTGCCGATCGATCTCAGCCGGGCCGTAGTGGGCGCTCAAGCCCTCGACCGATGACAAGTCTTTCAGAAATACGTAGTCAGAATCTGTCAAGACGGCATCGCGGAGTTGCTTCAGTTTCTGGTGTAGTCCGGCATGTTCACTCAGATACTGGTTCGGGTATTGTTCTTTCAGATCTTTCCACTCAGCGATAATTTTGCTCAGCTCACCCTCCACGCCACCTGTGTTGACATAGGATTCGATCTTGTCCAGCAGAGAGCGGCACGTGGAATCTATGGTTGTAGGCAGCCCAAGGGCATGCAATTCCCGAAGGCGTGCAGTAATCCCGGCTAATTCACCAACGCGGTCGAGGAAATCACGGGTTTCCCGTAGACGGGTGGTGAAGTCCTCAACGCAGGTATAACGGTGAGGGTTGTCAAGATCGTCATCCGCAGGTAGACCAAGCATGTCGCGCATGGCGTCCCGGACAGCGTTGAAACACGCAATCTGGCTTTCGCGGGCGTCGTCCGGCAAGGAAAATATGTCCGTCCATTCCGCCAATGCATTAGGCACGCTGGCTTTGGGCCAGGCTTGGAGAGATTGCTCAACCGATGCAAACTCACGTTTTGCTTTTTCTTCGGCTTTCTTGATGGTATCGAGCAATCTCTCAC
>DTXR01000475.1 GCA_012962365.1 Chromatiaceae bacterium
GTTAAGAAATATATTGACTCCTATTTTGACAGCGAGAAGTCAAAGCCCAGGGATGCTCCCAAATTGTATGATCATCTTTCAGTCAAACCAAAGTACAATTGTAGAAAACGGGGGAAGCGAATTTTAAATACTGAGGTTGAGCAAGAGATAAATCAGCTATTGGATCTCAATGCAAAAAAGCGTAGGGAAGGTCTCCACAAACAAGTATTAAAGAAATGTGATATTCACATGGCGCTGCAAGAGAAAGGCTTTGGGATCGGTTATACTACGGTATGCAATTATATCAGCCTTCGGGAGAAGCGTTCATCAGAAGCCTTTATTCGCCAGCGTTACGATCCGGGTTCGGTATGTGAGTTTGACTGGGGTGAAGTAAAAGTAAAGATCAACAATCAGCGCACCGTATTGCAGATGGCTGTATTCACCTCAGCCTATAGCAATTACCGTTACGCCTGTCTTTATTATCGTCAGGACACGTTGGCTTTTATGGAGTCTCATGTGGAGTTTTTTTCTCACACAGGCGGCGTGTACCATCAGATGGTATATGATAATATGCGGGTGGTTGTAGCTCGTTTTGTAGGCAGGAAAGAAAAGGAACCCACGCAGGCCCTGGTCAACCTGAAAGGTCATTACCGTTTTAACCACCGGTTTTGCAATGCCTATCGTGGCAATGAGAAAGGGCATGTAGAGCGTAGTGTGGAATATATCCGAAGAAAAGCCTTTGGGTTCAAAGATGAATTTTCATCTATTGATCAGGCCCGTGAGCATCTTTGTCGTGTTGTCGAAAAGCTCAATAAAGCGCCGCGTCAAAATATTGACAAGACATCCGTTGAGTTATTCAATCAGGAAAAAGAGTTTCTTTGGGATTCCCCAAATCCTTTTTCCTGCTATTCTACAGAACAGTTCAGGACAGATAAATATGCCACCATTAGTTTTAGTGGCAATCGGTATTCTGTTCCGGATCACCTGGTGGGTGAATTTGTAGACGTCAAAATTTACAGTGACCAGTTGAAGATGTATTATCAGGATCAATTGGTAGGCACTCATCAGCGAAGCTATGGAGCTCATACATGGACCATTGGCCTGGAACACTACCTGAACACTTTACATAAAAAACCGGGTGCATTAAGAGACAGTGAAGCGCTTGCTCAAAGCCCGGATTACTTAAGGGAGATATACAGGAAGTATTACCAGGATAGCCCCAGGGAATTTATTGAATTAGTGATTTATTGCCGCAAGCATAATATTGATATTACCAGGTTGCAGTGGGCCGAGAATCAATTACTCAATTGGTGTCCCGGAAATATTACAACAGAAAAGATCACGGCCCTATTAGGCAATAACCCATCTAAAGAGGAAGGGGTATTGAAAAATGACGGGCAAATAGAAAGTGCTTCATTGGCTCATTTACATGAAATATCAACCCTTATAGAAAATTAAAAATGACTACAGAAATAAAAGATAAAATTGTCAGTTACAGCAAAGAATTGCGCCTTCCGGCCTTTCGGGGGGAGTTTGAATTACAGGCAGTAGAAGCCGCCAAACAGCAGGCCGGTTATGAAGAATATCTGTTGGGACTGATGGAAAAAGAATTTTATACCAGGTTGGAAAACCGAAAAAAGGCTCAGATACGCCAGGCAGGATTCCCCCAAAAGCTTTATTTGCATGATTTGAAAAAGGAGCTGTTACCGGAAAATGCAAGACAAAAGCTGCCTTTACTCGAAAGGCTTGATTTTATAAAAGAAGGACAAAATATTGTATTGGCCGGTAACCCCGGAACAGGAAAGACACATATTGCCACAGGCTTGGGGATCAAGGCATGCCAGCACAATTATAAAGTGCTTTTTACAACCGTTCCCAGGCTGATCACACAATTGAGAGAATCACATTCAGAGCGCACCTTGCGCCAGTTTGAGCACCGGTTTGAAAAATACGACCTGGTCATATGTGATGAATTTGGCTATGTATCCTTTGATAAGCA
>DTXR01000476.1 GCA_012962365.1 Chromatiaceae bacterium
ATCTCGTTTCCTTCGGCGAGAATCACTGCACGTTCGATGGCATTTTTCAGCTCACGGACATTGCCTGGCCAGTGATAGCGGCTGATGTCCTCCAGCGCTTCATCGGTGAGTGTGAGCAGGGGGCGGTTCATCTGGCTGCAGGTTTGTTTGAGCAGCCGCTGGGCCAGGTTGAGGGCATCGGCCCCCCGGTCGCGCAACGGGGGCAGGGTGATCTCCACCACCTGCAGCCTGAAATACAGGTCGCTGCGGAACTGATTGTCCTGAACCATCTGTTTGAGATCACGGTTGGTCGCAGCCAGCAGGCGGATATCCACCTTCAGCAGTCGGTCTGACCCTATCTGGCGCATTTCACCATCCTGCAGCACCCGGAGCAGCCTCGCTTGTGCCCCGATGGGCAGTTCACCGATTTCATCGAGGAACAGGGTGCCGTTGTCTGCGGCCTGGATCATGCCGATCCGGGCCTTATCTGCGCCGGTGAAGGCTCCCCGTGTATGCCCGAAAAGCTCAGATTCCACGAGAGACTCAGGGATCGCCGCACAATTCACGGTAATGAAGGGTGCGTCACTGCGTTTGCTGCGTTTGTGTATGGCGCGGGCTACCAGCTCTTTGCCGGTGCCGGATTCACCCAGGATGAGCACGGAAGCGTCGGTAGGACCGACTTTTTTGATTTCACCGCGGACCTTGAGCATGGCAGGGCAGTCGCCGATCATGCCATCGACAGGATAGGTTTTTTCGAGATCCGATTTGAGCGCCTGGGTGGCGCGGGTGTCACGGTACTGACGCAGCAGGCGTTTTATGACCACCAGCAGTTCTTCGTGATCGAAGGGCTTGGAAATGTAGTCTGCAGCGCCCTGTTTCATGGCATCCACTGCTGAGCGTACGCTGGCGTAGCTGGTCATGATCAGTACTGGGATCCCGTTGGCCAGGCCAATCATTTCGGTGCCGGGTCTGCCGGGCAGACGGATGTCCACGATCATCAGCTGGTAGTCTGCGAGATTGAAGTTCTCTAGCGCTTTCTCGATGGATTCCGCGTCGTCCACGGCATAACCGTTTCGCTCCAGCAATTTCTTAACGGCGCTGCGAATGACGGTTTCGTCTTCAATGATGAGTATTCTGTTCATTCAATCTGAGGTGTTTCTGCATGTTCCGGGGTGGGGATGGGGAGTCGCACCACAACGATTGTACCGCTGTCTGCCGAGGAAATGATTTCTATCTCGCCCTCGTGATCCAGAATGATGTTCCTGGCCAGCGCGAGACCCAGGCCGGTGCCTTTGCCTGTGGCCTTGGTAGTAGCAAAGGGCTCGAACAGTTGTTGCCGGAAATGTGCTGGTATGCCAGTGCCTTGGTCGATGACTTCGATGATGACGTGCGAAGCTTCTTTGCGGACGTCGATACTGATCTTGTCTCCGGGCGACGAGGCATCGCTGGCATTATTGAGTAGATTGACGAAAACCTGGGCCAGCCGCTGAGGGTCTGCGCGAACCACGATGCGGGGATCGCATATCAGGTTATATTCAAGCCGGTCATGCTTGCGCACCAGCCGCGCCAGGTCCATCGCGTCCTGCAATATCTCCATGAGACTGACGAGCTGCAAGGACTGGCCGACACTGCTGCGGCTGAAATTCATCAGGGATTGCACGATACTGGTGATGCGCTCCGTCTGAGTAAGGATGTCCCTGGCGCTTTGTTCGATGGCGGCAGGTTCTTCCTCGTATTTGAGGTTTTGCGCGATGGAGGCGATGCCGGTCACCGGATTGCCGATTTCATGAGCCACACCCGCTGCCAGGCGGCCGATAGAAGCCAGCCTGTCGCTGTGTGCCAGCTCCGCTTCCAGATTTTCCAGCTGGGTAAGATCTTCCATCAGAATAACCATGCCCGATGCTTCCGAGGTCGTGGATATCTGGGGATCTTCGATAGCCGCCTTGTGCAGGTTGAACCAGCGTGCCCTGCCTGCAAATTCCACTTCCAGGTGATAACTGTGGCTGTCGCTGGCGCGGGCAAATCCACCGAGCAGGTCATTCCAGGGGCGGGGCAGTTGCTGGAGCGGATGGCCAACCGTGACCTGATCGGTAACCCCGGTGTATTCTTCCATGACCTGATTCCAGATGATGGTTGCCCCGTCCTGTCCTAGTGCGCAGGCGCCCAGGGGCAGATCTTCCAGAATCTGCTTCTGATAGCGCTGCAGGTTGTCCAGCTCACGGGTCAGTCCGTGCAGTACAGAACGTGAGTGGGCCAGGCGGTCTTCCACGTAGCGCATGGAATCGGCCAGGGCCGTGCGGGCTTCCGGGTCGAGTGCGAGACGACGGCTGATGATCAGGTGCGACATCTGTGGCCCAATGAGGCCATAGAGGTTGCGTTCGATGCGCTCCCGAAGACGGCGCAGTTCCGTGGAGCGGGTTTCCTGCGGCGACATGCCCAGATCATTCAGGGCGCGATCCACTTCGTTTCTGGCGGTTGTCTCACCCAGCAGGGCGCCCAGCTCGTTCTTGAATTCGGTCGGTGAGCGGGCGGCGACAACTCCGGTGAGCGGCACAAAGGCACTGCTGCAGCAGCTGGCTGCCGCTTGCTGTTCTTCCTTGCGCTGACGGGTAAACAGAGAAACAAGGGTGAACAACAGTGCATTGCAGCTCAATGACCAGAAGGTGGCAAAACTCCAGTGATCCAGCCCCGCTGCCTGTTGCCAGTGGTTGATGGGGTAGCTGTGCTCGATGAAGCCCGAATGCTGCAGCATGGGCAGCATCAGGGTAAAGGCCCAGATGGCGATGCCTGCCAGCAATCCTGCAATCAGGCCTTCCCGGGTGGCCCGGCGCCAGTACAAAAGACCCACGATGCCAGGCAGGAACTGCGCAACAGCAACGAAGGAAATCAGCCCCAGTTGTGCCAGACCGGCACGGTGCTCGAGGAAGGCATAGAAACTGTAACCGGCCAGGATGATCAGGCCGATCAGCAGGCGTCGGCCCCACAGCAGCCAGTAGTAGAGATTCAACCTGGGGTCGGGGTAGCTGGCCGGAAGCAACAGGTGATTCATGCACATGGATGACAGCGCCAATGTCGTAACGATGACCATGGCGCTGGCTGCCGAAATGCCACCGATAAAAGTGATCAGAGGCAGCCAGGAATGTCCCTGGGCGAGGGTGATGCCCAGTACGAAATAGTCCGGATCGGTGGTCAGACCCATGTATTGACCTGCCCACAGGATGACCGGAATAGGCAGATTCAACAACAGCAGGAACACGGGGAATGCCCAGCTGGCGATTCGCAGGTTGTCTTCCTCCAGGTTCTCGGCAAACAGCATGTGGAATTGCCGGGGCAGCAGAAAAGCGGCGCCAAAGGAGAGGAAGATCAGCGTCCCCCACTGATTGCTGCCCACCGGCTCATAGAGCTTGTGTATGGCTTCCGGATGATCGGTCAGCCACCGATTGAGCCCTTCCGGTCCGGAAAAAATGCCGAACAGCGCGAACAGCCCAACGCCCAACAGCGCCAGCAGTTTGACCAGTGATTCGAAGGCGATGGCCATCACCAGCCCGCGGTGTTTTTCCCTCGGCGAGATGTGTCTGGCGCCAAACAGGATGGCGAAGGCGGTCAGCGTTATACAAAAAACCAGAGCAAGGATATGCGGCGGTGCTTCCTGGGTGAGCACCTGCAGGGACTGGGTCACGGCACGGATCTGCAGGGCGATGTAGGGCAAGGCGCCGATCAGCATGAACAGCGTCACCAGTACACCGGCAAGCTGGCTGCGGTAGCGGAAGGCAAACAGATCAGCCAGAGAGCTGAGCTGATATTCCCTCGTCATTCTCAAAATGGGTCGGAGCAAAACCGGGCTGAGTGCAAATGCCAGGGTTACTCCCAGATAAATGGTCAAAAAGAGATAACCGCTGGAATTGGCGAAACCCACGCTGCCATAGTATGTCCAGGAAGTGGCATAGACACCCAGAGACAGGATATAGACCAGAGGGTGGGATACCCAGCGCGCCGGGACGATTCCCCTGTCCGTGATATAGGCGATCAGAAACAGGATCACCAGGTACAGAAACCCCGCTATGAACAAGGATGACAGCTCGAGTGTCATGCTTCCCCGTCGTCCCTGTGTCCGGTAAACGATGAAATGGCGATCAATATGACGATTCCCAGCCAGATCATATAAGGGGCGTACCAGCTCATCTCTCCGTGAGACCAGAGGCTGGTAAATGGGCTGACAAATACCAGCACCAGCAGGAAGGCCGTGACTAAGCTCCAGTCGGAACTCTTGTTGGGAGAAGGGGGCATCATGGGGTGCAAAATACCACACAAGAGCCGGTTTTTCTTTAGCAGTAATACCCATTGCCGGAGTCGTTTTTCAGCACCTTGAGAAATATGTGCTACGTTTAATAAAAAATAGCAAAAAAACAGGCAAGAATGGAATTCATGCATTCGAGCCAAACATTTCATAGACACAGGAGAATGGACGTGAAGAAAAAAATACCATTTGCAACAGGAATGCTGTCAGTTGGGATCATGATGGCGCTTTCTTCAGCCACATTTGCAGGTGCGGCGCTGAAAGTGGGTTCAATCGTCGACAGTTCCCAGCTGTGGGAAGTACCGTCACAGGTCACTTTCAAACTGTATGACAGCGCAGATGCAGTGAATCCGGTGGCCTCACAGGCGTTCGATGCGGGTTTGTGGTTTTCCGGGGGTCAGTATCTGGCAGGCAAGGACGTTCGTGTCTCGGCCAGTTTTACCAATACAGACGATCTCGATCTGAGTAAGCCGCTCTGGCTGGAAACGATCGTGGATGGGACGTTGGTAGGCAGCAGGCAGGCACTTGCTGCGGAAGCGCCACCGATTGTGGACATCAGTGCCGAGAATTTCATCGAAGCACGGAGCGGAGGCTTTATTTTTCCGGACAATACGATTCAGTCTACTGCGGGCATCACCGCCGAGACCGACCCGAACCTGGCAGCCCACACTGCCGATGCTGATGCGCATCATCCCGCCTATACCGATGCAGCAGCCGTTGCCGCAATCAAGGCAGCGGATGGATCAGGCTCAGGACTGGATGCGGATTTGCTCGATGGCCAGCATGGTTCGGCTTTCGCCGCAGCAGCCCACAACCATGCTGCTGATTTTGTGAATATCACCGGTGATACGATGACCGGGAAATTGACCATCAACAGCGCGGAAGCAGGTGATTTTCATGGTGATTTGGCGTTGTTTGAGACGGATGGCACGAAGACAG
>DTXR01000477.1 GCA_012962365.1 Chromatiaceae bacterium
CTGCCGTAAACCGACGACGGGTATGTTTCTCAAGGCTGGGCTCAGGTGTGACCTGGGTGTCTGGGCGTTCTGATACTGGTTTTGGCATCTTTGTGGTTCCTGTGTCTGCAACCCTGAAATCTATGTTATCTCATACAGATTGTGTATGAGGGGAGGTTGACACACAGGGCTTCGGTGTTCCCTTTGTGGCAATAAAATTGCCCTGCAAGGCAAAAAAAGATCCGGTTTGGGTCTTTTCTTGTAAAATTTTCGAGGTGGTGGCTTTGGTACTAGCAGGAATAAGAAAAAATTCATCGTAGGTAAGGCTTTCCTGATTTTTCGCATGATAAGCATTTTGGCTGCCGTCATTGTCGTAAACTCCAACATCTATAGCCATCATCTTTCCCCACGACTGGTAAGACATCGCAGCCAAAATGAATAGCAATATTAGGCGAAGCATCGTACTCATAGGTCTTGGATCTCAAACCTTGAGATATGATCAGGCCACGCTTCGGAACCATGACTAAAGGATTCCAGCATAGTTATTCGCCCCTCATCTATGTACAACATGAACCCAGCACCACCTTCTAAACCTTCTATCTCTGCGAATACAGATTGGCCTATTGTTCTATTCTCAGAAGAAAATAGTGGGACTTTTGCTGAGTACTTGAAATACACATAAACACCTGCCCCTGTGTTTTCACGCCTATCAACCGAAAGATACGGCAAGTGCTTTCCATATTCTGGCGCCTCTTTTTTTATAATATGCTCAATTATTGTTTGCTCAAAGTCGCTGGCTCCCTGAAGGTTTGTCATGGGATATCCCTCCGCGAAGCAGAACCAATCTGGAACCTACCATTGACCACCCGACCACCTACCAGATCAACATCAACGCCATTAACGTTAACTCTTGTTTGAGTGTTAATTCCATTTTTGAGATTGAGCTTCCCACCCCTAAAAGCTTCTTGAGCCACATCATCTAATGCTCGGAATGCTTTTTCTTGATTACCCCCAAACTTATCCAGCAATGAACCCAGTTTGTGTTTTTCTTGCCCAAAAACATGCTTTAGCTTATTTGGGTCGACCTTTCCTAGCCCCTTTGTGGCTTTCTTTGTGGCATCATTAAGTTAGTTCCAAACTACAGGAGACTCACCCTCTCGCCTTAAAACCATTGCTTCAGGCCCATTGTAATCATCATCGGCCATACCAATAGACAAACACTCATCACCTTCAAAGCTGATAGCTATCTTATTGCCTTCTTCTTCTACAGATTTTACTTTTTTACC
>DTXR01000478.1 GCA_012962365.1 Chromatiaceae bacterium
GAGGTATTATCAGAAGTTGTGGATTGACATGACAAAGGAAGCGGCGTATCCTTAGGGTGAGCAAAACCCAAGAGCGGCCGAGGCCGCGGAAAGGATACGCCATGTTCAAGCTTACCACAGATGACACAGAAGGACAAACGCCGGAAATCACACAGTCGTTGGACGAGCTGGCCAGGGAAGGAGCGCGCCGCATGATCGCTGCTGCCCTGGAGGCGGAGGTGGCACAGTACGTCGAGGGCTTGCGCCACCATCGAGATGAGAACGGCCACGCCCTGGTGGTTCGGAATGGGAAATCGCATCACGAACGAACGGTTCAGATGGGAGCTGGTAGCATCAAGATCCGGGCACCCCGGGTGGATGATCGACGGCCCGAGCACCGCTTTACCAGCAAGATTCTGCCGCCCTATATGCGGCGCTCGCCCCGTCTGGAAGAGGCTCTGCCGGTCCTGTATCTGCGAGGACTGTCGACCGGCGACTTTTCGGAAGCGCTGGAAGCGCTCTTGGGCTCGGCAGCGGCCGGATTCTCGGCCACAACCATCACGCGCTTGTTGAATGTCTGGCAAGAAGAGTACAAAGCCTGGCGCAAGCGCTCGTTGGCCGGGAAGGAGTACGTTTACATCTGGGCCGACGGCGTTTACTTCAACATTCGCCTGGAAGAGGACCGTTTGGCGTGTCTGGTGATCGTCGGCGTCCTGCCCGACGGACGGAAAGAGGTCATCGCTCTGGAGGATGGCTATCGGGAATCCACTGAATCGTGGGCCAGTGTGCTCCGGGATCTCAAGCGTCGAGGCATGACAGCTCCCGTTCTGGCCGTCGGTGACGGCAACCTCGGATTCTGGGCGGCACTGCGTGACGTCTTTCCGGAAACGCAGGAACAGCGCTGCTGGAAGCACAAGATCGCCAATGTGCTGGACAAGCTGCCCAAGCGGTTGCAGGCCCGGGCCAAGGAGCAGCTGCACGAGATCATGTATGCGCCGGATCGGGGAAGCGCTCTGGAAGAGATTGCCGTCTTCGAGAAAGAATATGGCACCCGCTATGCCAAGGCCGCTGAGACACTGATCAAGGATCAGGATCGCATGTTGACCTTCTTCGACTTTCCGGCTGAACATTGGCTCCACTTGAGGACGACCAATCCCATAGAGTCGACCTTCGCGACCGTGAAGGCGCGAACGAAAAAGACCAAAGGAGCTGGCTCGCGGAAGGCCGGCCTGGCGATGGCCTGGAAGTTGTTGATGGCGGCTCAGGGCCGCTGGCGCCGCGTCAATGCACCTCATCTCGTTGCCCTCGTCAAAGCAGGTGTCGAGTTTCCAAACGGCGAGGCCGACATGTTGCAGTGCGATCCGGAGCCAGAGAAGCTATTCATGCCCATTCCTTGGATACTCGCCGCTGATGGTGTGGCGATCCACAAGATTTGACAATATCTCATTCTCAGGTTCGTTGCACGAAACTTACGATAGGGCCAGTGCAACTC
>DTXR01000479.1 GCA_012962365.1 Chromatiaceae bacterium
CAATGATGCGCAGAGTCTGACAATTTTGGCAGGAACGATCGTCGATTGGAAAAATGGTTCCACGCTATTGAACATCGAGGCCAGCCGCCGCCTTGGTCAGGCTTATCTGCTGACGGTGCAACTGCGCAGCTGGCTGAACATCGATGACAAGGACCTGCAATATCCTTTTCGTCAGGATGATTACATTCAGTTGGAACTTGCCCGGTATTTTTAGCCTGGATATTGCACCAGAATCCGGGGTTTTCCCGGAGAGATTTTGCTCCGGATGGTTCGTACCGGCAACAGTCGATGCCATTCATCGACTTGCGACCGGTTCGGGCGGCGAGGCCGGGCGAAAAGATCCCGGGAAAAACTGGATAGCGTGACCAGTACCTGTTGCGATTGTTGATGAATAACATCAGTCATTGAGCAAATTAATAAAACATAAGGGCATCTCGAATAATCCAGATTTCATCACTCCGGCGCAGGCCGGAGTCCAGTGAAATCAGCGACTTATAGATTCCGGCCTACACCGGAATAACGATTTTTCGAGGTGCCCATAAAAAATTGGAGCGATCTGGTGCAATATCCTGGTTAGTCCTCGTGATGTGCGCTGTTTGATTGTCAGAGTGTCAAATCATATCGGCATTTTTTCAAACGGATACCCATAACTGACCATCTTCGATTTTGGTCTGGTAAGTGCAAATAGGTTCATCTGCCGGATCACTTTCCGGCTTGCCTGTTTTTAAGTCAAAATAGCTGCCGTGCAATGAACATTTGATACGGCCGTCCTGAATACAACCCAGGAACAGAGAGTAGTCTTCATGACTGCACATCTCGTCCACGACATAGAGTGCCCCATCTGCATTGCAAATCAGCAGGTGCTTCCCTGCGATCTGGATGCGCTTCATCTGACCGGGCGCCAGTTCGTCCTCTGCGGCTACGGCAATCCAGCTGTCGCTCATGACTATTTCACCCGGCTGGCAGCTTTGCCGGAATCCAGCACGGCACGTACATCGTCTGCCGCATCTTTCAGGTTGTCATGCATGCCCATGTGTTTGAGGATCAATGCGCCGGTGTAGACGAGTGAATCATAGGTAACACCACGTTTGCCACCGAGTGCTTCCATGCCTGCATCTGCAGCGGCCAGAGCGGTGTCCTTGATATCGACGGCGATGGCAATCTCGTCTCCTGGGCGGGTTGTCTTGGGCAGATCGTCCGGGAGCGGCACGGCGCGCAGGGTCTGCTTGATGCCCACCATGTCCGGGTGGATGTCCACACCTATTTCTTCTCCACGATTGTGATAGCTGAAGTATTTTCCGTCCTGCCGCAATGATGGAATGATGCCGCCTTCCACGCCGCGGATAAGCAGTGCGGAATCGAATCCCACATGGCGGGCGAGCATGGCATAAATGGGTGGGTAGGGCTTGTGCACATAGCCTGTGACGAAATGGGTATGTTGTTTCCCCATCACGGGTTTGGCGAGTACTTCCACCGTGGTGAGTACCTGGCGCTTGATCATCTGGGTACGCAGAGGAATCAGGTCGTGTAGGGGCTTGCAGAAGTTGGCCTGATCCAGATAGGCCCACCCTGTGTTGGCATCCGTTAGTCGGTCGGCAGCCTGACGGGGGCTCAGGTCAACATTGGCTCCGGCTGCTTCGAGCACATGGCGATGGGTAACACCATACTTTGGCCCCACGGCATCCAGGCCGTGTGAAACGGGATGCAGGCCACATTCTGCCAGCAGCGGGGGGAGAAACGGTGCCGCCGGCAGGGTGCGATTGTAGCCATCATAGGGATCGGCCATATCGAGCACGTGATCCACTTCAGCGACCACGCCATCCACCATCTCACGAATGCCATCGAGCACACCCTTGCACTCGTCATCGCTTTCCCGCTTCATGCGCAGGGCGATGAAGAACAGTGCCGCCTGTACCGGGTCAACCTGGTCGCGGAGAATGGCGACGGTTGCATCCCTGGCTTCATCCAGGCTGATGTCTTTCGACAGTTCAGGTCCGGTGGCGATGCGTTGCAGGACCGAACGCATGAGCATGTGAGCTTCAGTTGTATCGATGGCAGTCATTCTTTCTCCAGTGAACAAAGTTTGGAACTGGCGTGCAGTATAAATAACCCAGTAAAACAGTCAACAATGTTTGGTTTAAGGAATCTCTGCGTAAACCTGCATGTGCCGGATACACGTTTGGGAGTCTCTGATTAAGCTGTCATCCCGGCGCGGGCCGGGGTCCGGGCTATTGAAAGTTCTAGATTCCGGCCTGCGCCGGTGAATTCATCTTTTCCACCGTGGCTTCTAATATCCCTGCCGCCAGGCCACGCCACCCGGCATGCGCCACTGCAACTTCAGAAC
>DTXR01000480.1 GCA_012962365.1 Chromatiaceae bacterium
CCCATAGATAAACATCTGCGAGGTCGCCTCGCTGCGGATTAACGCTCTCAGGTAACGGCCCGGGTCTGTGATCGGCTCCCAGGCAACCACTCTTTCTACATTCGGATTGTTGATCCTGCTGGAAAGCGCCAGGTATGCCCCAAAACGAACGCCCAACATGGCAATATCTGCCGCACCATGTTTGCCGCAATAAGCCACGGCCTGTTCTAGATCCTCCTTTGCCTGAGACAGTGTCAGCTCCAGGTCATCACCCGGACTGAAACCCGTACCAAAATAATCAAAACGGACGACATCGTAACCTCTTTCACATAAATAGCGGCTGACATTGACTAACACCTTTCGCAGACGAACACCTTCTTCATACAATGGAGGCGCAATGACGACAAAATGATCCCCTGTTGCTTTGTGATGAACAGCATGGCTCTGCATTTTTCCCAGTGCGATATTCGATTCATTTTCAATCATCTATAGCAACCAATTCGCTGGCCCTTGATTTTTTATTCTGTCTAGCAGCCATTTTTAATCAACCCGACAATTCAGCACAATGCACCTGAACATAATATTCAATTGCTAACTCAAACCTAGTCAGTGCATCGATTCAATGCACTGTGTGGAAGGATACGTACTCTCGATAATACTGTGGTTGAGGCGAAGCACTGGCCTCGTTAGCAAGTTTATGTGGCATCTTCTTGTACGAAATACCTGTTTTTTCATTGTGATGAATCGGTACTGTGGAATCAAGGATTTTTCTTTCCACCCACCTCAAAATGAATGGTTCTGCTGCATGGAATCTGGCAAACTAGTGCATATACGGCATTTGCTTCAAAATACGAGCCGGAGGATTCTCTGCAATGGATAACAGCGGTATTCAAGAACTTGTTACTACAGGCCTGACACTGGATCTGGAGCACGAAGCTGCGCGTATTTCCGACTTTATCCGCAAACTGCTGCGTGCCCAACTGCACCGACGAGGGCTGGTGGTTGCCGTATCGGGGGGTATAGACAGTTCGGTATGCCTGGCACTTGCGGTACGCACCCTGGGCCCGAAAAAGGTATTTGCGCTGCTATTGCCAGAAACCGATTCCTCTTCGGAAAGCGTTACTCTTGGTCGTCAAGTTGTGGATTTTTTTGACGTTTCTTATGAAATCAAAAACATTGCCTCCACCTTGGAAGCCATCGGCTGCTACGAACAGCGGGACACCGCCATCCGCGAAATATTCCCTGAATATGATAGTAGCTGGAAAAACAAGATCGTGATCTCAGGCGGTACAGCCGGCGCTATCAACCATTTTTATCTAGTAGTGCAGAAACCTGGAGGTGCGCAGCTCAAAGAGCGCCTCGCCCTGAAGCAGTATCTGAAAATCGTCGCCGCCACCAATTTCAAGCAGCGTATACGCAAAAACCTTGAATACTTTCATGCTGACCGACTAAATTATGCAGTAATCGGCACTCCCAACCGGCTCGAATATGACCAAGGCTTCTTCGTTAAAAACGGCGATGGTGCCGCAGACATCAAGCCTATTGCTCACCTATACAAAACTCAGGTCTATGCCATGGCCAGGCACCTTGGCCTGCCTGACAATATTTGCAGCACCACACCTACGACAGACACCTACAGCCTGGAACAGGGTCAGGATGAGTTCTACTTTGCCCTGCCCTACCAACAGATGGACGCTGCCTTGTGGTGCTACAACCACCAAATCCCAGCGACGGCGCTGGCAAGTTACCTGAATACTTCCGAGGAACAGGCAAAGGCGATTTATCACGACATAGAATCCAAGCGGAAAACCACCTCTTATCTCCATATGCCTCCCTGTGTTATCGAAGAGATTTTTTAGTTCACGGAGCGAACAATGAACCAAAGCAATTCCTCTGCGAGTAGCATCATGCTACCGCTGATCATCATAGAAGCCATCATTTTTATCGGCTCGGTATACGTTGCCGTCGCTGTGCGTTTCATGGGTGCTACCCATGAGGAAATTGCTTCCAGTGTGGGGTTGATCTTTCCTGAGGCTCTGGTTTTCGCTTGCGTAATGATGCCTTCCATGGCAGCCATGGGATTATATCAATCACGTTCGAGGGAAGAGCCTATTGGCATGTTTGCGAGGGTTCTGGCGGCTTTCGTCCTTGGCAGCATCCTATCGATCATTCTTTTCTATGTCTTCCCGCAATTGTATCTGGGACGAGGCGTATTTGCTCTGACCTTGCTTTTTTCTCTATTGGCCATTGGTACCGTCCGTCCACTTTTCTTCCAGTTCGTGAACGAACGTTCACCCGGCATACGGGTGCTGATCCTTGGTGCGGGAGAAAAGGCCTCCAACATACCCACCCGGATGCGCCGTCGGGCTGACCGGCGTGGTATACAGATAGTGGGCTTTTTACCAGCAACCAAGGAAGAAATTCGTATCGACGAATCGCTGTTACTTTCTCCGTCCAAGTCCCTTCTGGAACTAGTGAAAGAACATGACATCGATGAAATTGTTGTCGCGCAAGATGAAAGAAGGGCAAATATGGATATGCAGCAACTGCTGGAGTGCAAACTGGCGGGCATCAATATTATCGACCTTCCAACACTGTTTGAACGTCAAACCGGCCAGATTAACCTCAACCTACTTGCTCCCAGTTGGCTGATTTTTTCACGACGATTCCGCCTGGACCCAGTATCTCAGATGCTCAAACGCACATTCGACCTTATTGTCAGTTTGATCATCTGCATACTGACTTCTCCAATAATGCTGATTACGGCGCTGGCTATCTGGATAGAGAGCAGTTTCAAAGGCCCCATCTTTTTTCGTCAGAAGCGTGTGGGAGAAAATGGGAAGCTGTTCGATGTTCTAAAATTCCGCAGCATGAAAACAGATGCAGAATCAGATGGGAAAGCCCGTTGGGCTGAAGAAAATGACGATAGAATCACCCGAGTAGGAAGCTTCATACGAAAGGTTCGCATCGATGAACTCCCCCAATGCTGGAATGTAATCAAGGGAGAGATGAGCTTTGTCGGGCCACGCCCCGAGCGGCCCGAATTCGTGAAGGAACTTGAGAAAAGCATCCCTTATTATGATGTGAGGCATGTGGTCAAACCTGGCCTTACGGGATGGGCACAGCTATGTTACCCATACGGGGCGAACGAAAATGATGCCAAAGAAAAACTCAAGTTCGATCTTTACTATGTGAAACACCAGTCCTTGCGCTTCGACATAATTATTCTTTTGAGAACCGTGGAAGTGGTTCTGTTTGGAAAAGGAGCACGGTAAATAGGGGCCGCTAATCCAGCCTTGCTCTAGGTTTGCCTACAGCAAGGGGACGCAGTACAGAACTGTGCCAACGAATTACCCGACCGTCCCGGAACTCGATAAATGAAGGGCCGTACTCCCAACGACGCTCAGATTTCATCATCGGCTCCCCCTGAATATTCAGGACATCTTCCTTGGAATCCCCAAGCTCAATCAGACGCCCATCGCTCCTTGCTGCTGTCCTAGGCGCTTCGCCATTCACGCGCAGGGGATTGTCATCGTGCTGGCTCCAGGCAACCACACGGCCATGCTCGAAAACCACTTGTGATTTTCCATAAAACCAGGTATCACCCACTACCTCACTGGGATCCCCTTGAACATCCAACACCTGCTTCCAGTCATCACCAAAAGTAAAAACACTCCGCTTAATGGGAATAGAATCAGCTGCAGCCATACTGAGCGCAGCATCCTCTACTTCAAACTTCTGCATTTCATCACTATCACTACCGGAGTATGCCGCCAGAAGCAAGCCGACGGCCAGTACCACCACACCAGCAGGAATAGCAAATATCAGCCATTTTGAAACCGGAAAGTTCAGAACACGATGCTTGGGTTGAAACTGCTCACC
>DTXR01000481.1 GCA_012962365.1 Chromatiaceae bacterium
GGGCAGGCTCTAGCAAACTACAAGGAGAATACCATGACAAATCATGTACTGATCAATCCCGAAATCCCTGCAGAAGAAGGTGGGCATGTAGAACGTATCCTGAAAGGCGTGAAAATGCGTTTGGGCTTTGTCCCCGCCGGACTGCGCCTGTATGCCGTCAGCCCGCCGGTGTTGGAGCAGTTTGTCAATATGGTGGGCTATTTCATGGAACATCCCCGACTTGACATGAAACTGATGGTATTTATCCGCTATTTGGTGTCATCTGTGGCTAATTGTAGGTTCTGTATCGATTTGAATGCGTCGATCCTGCTGGAAATGGGTGTAACGCCGGAACAGCTGGAGGCAGCAAGAAACGACGCGGACGATGTTCCCCTGGATAATGCCAACAGGACGCTGTTGAAAATTGCCCTGGCGTCCATCGCTGCGCCGGATGATGTCAGCCAGGCAGATATCGACCTCGCTAAGGCGCAGGGTTTCACCGACAGGGATGTGTTCGATGCTGTCATTATTGCCGCTAACAACAAGGCTTTCACCCATGTGTTGCGCACCTTCAAAGTGGAAGATCAGGCTGCGTTTGCCTGATGCTGAAAGGACCGATGGGAGCCCCTTTTTTCGAGGGCTTCTGCCCGCCCGGGAGGACCTTCATTCCTGTGTTTAACCAAGAGGAAGTTTGAAGAAAAATCAGGCATAATACGCGTTTTTCCTTGATCGGCCCTCAGGGCAGAGAAACAGCCTATGCAAGCACTGGTCGGCGTTATCATGGGATCCAGCTCGGACTGGGAAACCATGCGTCATGCGACAGAAACTCTGGAGAACCTGGGTATCCCCTTCGAAAAGGAGGTGGTATCCGCTCACAGGACACCGGACAAGCTCTTTCAGTATGCCGAACAGGCACGCGGGCGAGGGATCGAGGTCATCATCGCCGGTGCCGGCGGGGCTGCGCATTTGCCCGGCATGGTGGCGGCCAAGACCAGTTTGCCGGTGCTGGGTGTGCCGGTGCAGTCAAAGGCGCTCAATGGTATGGATTCTCTGCTTTCCATTGCACAGATGCCAGCAGGTATTCCGGTGGGTACGTTGGCGATCGGTCGGGCAGGAGCTGTCAATGCGGCGCTGTTTTCCGCCTCCATTCTCGGCAACAAGTATACTGAGATCCAGTCAGCTCTGGATCAATTCCGGAAGCAGCAGACAGAAACCGTGATCGCAAACCCTGATCCCGCAGCAGGCTCATGAGGATAGGTATTCTCGGTGGTGGGCAACTCGCACGTATGCTGGCGCTGGCGGGCTATCCTCTGGGCCTGGATTTCTCGGTGCTGGAACCTGCACCTGATGCCTGTGCTGCGGCTCTATCGACACACATTCA
>DTXR01000482.1 GCA_012962365.1 Chromatiaceae bacterium
CTGCGATGAGTACCGTGCGGCCACCGGCGTCTGTCTGCAGCCCTTGCAAGGCAGCAATGGTTGCGCCCGGGTTTGTGCCTTTGGAATCGTTGTACCACTGCACACCGGCATGTTCACAAACAAACTCCGTGCGGTGCTCCAGCCCTGGATAGGTGCGCAATACATGCAGCATGGCTTCCATGGGCAATTCCAGGGCCGACCCCATGGCCAGGGCAGCCAGGGCATTCGCCAGATTGTGCCGCCCGGGCATAAGCAAGTCTGTTGCCGGCAGCAGGTTATGATTACCGTGGGCCAGCCAGGCCTCACCATCGACACGACGAACACCGAAAGTAGCTGCATCCCCAGGCTCGCCCAGAGTAAAGAACAGGTTTCTGGCGGCACGGGGCATGGCCACGACTTTCGAGTCATCAAGATTGTAGACGCCGGTTTTCGCCTGATCATAGATGTGCGCCTTGACCTTTGCGTAGCCATTCAGATCAGCATAGCGATCCATGTGGTCGGCAGAAATATTCAGCACGGCCGCCACTTCGGGAGCCAGGCTGTGGGTCGTCTCCAGCTGGAAACTGGAAAGTTCAAGCACATAGAGCGCATGATCGCAGTCCAGCAGATCCAGCACCGGCTTGCCCAGGTTTCCCCCAACGGCGACATCCTTATTAGCGGCTGTGGCCATGAGCCCCACCAGGGTGGTTACCGTACTCTTGCCGTTGGAGCCCGTGATTGCAGCAATGCTTCCCCTTGCTTCCCGGGCGAACAGCTCCACATCCCCCACCACAGAAACACCCCGGTCTGCGGCATGACGAACTGCAGGCGTATCAGGCGACACGCCCGGACTGACGACCAGCATGTCCGTTTGAGTAAAAAGTGCTTCATCGAAGCCGCCCAAGAACAACCCCACATCGGGCAACGCTTCCCGCAGCGCATCCAGGCCAGGCGGATTGTCGCGGCTGTCGACGACGGCCAGTTGCCGAACGCCCCGGGCATGCAGATACCGAGCACAGGAAAGCCCGGTGATTCCCAGGCCCACGATCAGCACCCGCTCCGGCAGTTCATCGATTTCCAACGCTGTCGCCATATTCTCCATCAGCGGATCTTCAGGCTCGCCAGCCCGACCAGTACCAGAATGACCGTCACTATCCAGAAACGCACGATCACCCGCGGTTCCGGCCAGCCCTTGAGTTCAAAATGATGATGCAAGGGCGCCATGCGGAATATCCTGCGGCCCGTCAGTTTGTAGGATGCCACCTGCAGGATCACCGATACGGTTTCCATCACGAACACCCCGCCCATGATGAACAACACCAGCTCCTGACGCACCGCCACGGCCACCACGCCCAGTGCAGCACCCAGGGCCAGCGCGCCCACATCGCCCATGAACACCTGGGCGGGATAGGCATTGAACCACAGGAACCCCAGACCGGCTCCCACCAGAGCCCCACAGAAAACAGCCAATTCGCCAACGCCGGGCAGATAGGGAATCAACAGGTATTTGGAGAGGTACAAATGCCCCGAAACATAGGCAAACACACCCAGCGCACCTGCCACTAACACGGTGGGCAGAATCGCTAGTCCATCCAGGCCATCGGTGAGATTGACCGCATTGGAGGCGCCCACGATGACCAGGTAGGCCAGCAGTATGAAAATCGGCCCCAGATCCAGCACCACGTTCTTGAAGAAAGGAACGATCAACTGCGTTTCTGCGGGCACCGTTGCCGTAGCGTACAGGGCGTAAGCGGCCAGGAGGCCGAATATCGACTGCCCCAGGTATTTCCAGCGCGCCGGCAACCCTCTC
>DTXR01000483.1 GCA_012962365.1 Chromatiaceae bacterium
AGGACCAGGCCGATGGGGAAAATCAGCCCTGCCAGACCGTTGGGGCCCGCAGCAGCAGGCGCTTCTGCCAATGCGTCGTTGATAAAGAAATTCATTTACCTACCTCCGCTGAACGCAAGTTCTATCGCGCACAGCCAATTTGGGGAATTGCGAAGCCGCATATTATGCCACAGAGCACGCCCCTGTGTCGGACAGATGATCAGTCGAGCGCCAGGCCGTCTACTTTCTGGAAACCGCGGGGCAATTTGTTGCCACGGCGGCCACGTTCACCTTCATAGGCATTGAGATCGGCAGCCTTGAGATTGAGATGCCGCTTGCCCGAAATCAGCCTGACCTTTCCGCCCTCCGGAACCACTAGCATGGCAACCACGAACTCCTGCCGTTCCGCCACTCGCTTGCCGGGGATGCCGATAATCTTGTTGCCTTTGCCCCGCGCCATTTCCGGCAGATCACTCAAGGGGATCACCAGCATGCGGCCCTCATTGGTCACGGCCACTACCCGGTCGGTATGGGGGTCGGTCACTGGCTGTGCCTTGAGCACTCGGGCACCCTTGGGTAGCGTCAGCACACTCTTGCCCCCTTTTTTATTGGTGAACAGATTCTTTGCCTGGGTAACGAAGCCATAACCGGCATCGGTGGCAAGCAGCCAGCGCTGCGCCGGGTCGCCTCCGAGGGCCGATATAAACTGGGCGCCATCGGGAGGGGAAAATCGCCCGGTCAGTGGCTCCCCCTGCCCCCTCGCCGAGGGCAAGGTGTGAGCCAGCAGCGAATAACTGCGCCCGGTGGAGTCGAGGAAAATGGCCGTCTGATTGCTGCGCAGGCGCACTGCATCACGATAACCGTCACCCGCCTTGAAGCTGAGGCTGGCCGGATCGATCTCGTGACCTTTGGCGGCGCGCACCCAGCCTTTTTCCGACAAGACGACGGTAGCTGGCTCACTGGGCGTCAATTCACTTTCATCCATGGCGGCGGCGGCTTCACGCTCCACCAGGGGAGAACGGCGGTTATCACCGTATTCTTCCGCATCGGCCTGCAGCTCCTTGCGCACCAGAGTCTTCATGCGTTGTTTGGAGCTCAGGGTCTTTTCCAGATAGTCCCGCTCCTTCGCCAGTTCTTCCTGCTCGGCGCGGATCTTCATCTCTTCCAGACGCGCCAGTTGCCGCAACTTGGTGTCCAGCACGTAATCCGCCTGTATTTCCGTCAGGTCGAAGCGCGCCATGAGCACGGGTTTGGGTTCGTCCTCGGTACGAATGATATGAATGACTTCATCGATATTGAGAAAAGCAATCAGCAGGCCATCCAGCAGATGCAGCCTGTTCAGCACCTTGTTCAATCGATGCTGCAGGCGCCGCCTGACGGTGCTGAAGCGGAACTCCAGCCACTCCTTGAGGATCACCCGCAAATCCTTGACCTGGGGACGCCCATCCAGACCGATCAGGTTCAGGTTGACGCGGTAGGTGCGTTCCAGATCGGTCGTGGCGAACAAATGCGACATGAGGCGTTCCAGATCGACGCGATTGGAACGCGGAACGATGATCAGCCGGGTGGGGTTCTCGTGATCAGATTCATCCCGCAGATCCTCGATCCAGGGCAATTTTTTGGCGCGTATCTGGCTGGCGATCTGCTCAAGTATCTTGTTGCCCGACACCTGGTAGGGCAAGGCGCTCACCACCACGTTGCCGTCTTCCTTTTCCCAGCGGGCACGGGCACGCACACTGCCCCGGCCTGTCTGGTAGATCTTCAGCAGGTCGGCTCTCGGCGTGATGATCTCTGCATCAGTCGGGAAATCCGGCCCCGGAATGTGTTCGCAAAGTTCTTCCAGCGTAGTTTTCGGTGCTTCGATCAGACGAATACAGGCGCTGACCACCTCCCGCAGGTTGTGCGAGGGAATATCCGTCGCCATACCCACGGCGATACCGCTGGCGCCGTTGAGCAGCACATTGGGCAAACGCGCCGGCAGCAGGCTGGGTTCCTTGAGCGTACCATCGAAATTGGGCACCCATTCCACGGTGCCCTGCCCCAGTTCCGCCAGCAATACCTTGGCATAAGGGGTGAGCTTGGCCTCGGTGTAGCGCATGGCGGCGAATGATTTGGGATCGTCCGGCGAGCCCCAGTTGCCCTGGCCATCGATCAACGGGTAGCGATAGGAAAAAGACTGAGCCATGAGTACCATGGCTTCGTAGCAAGCCGTGTCACCATGAGGATGAAACTTGCCCAGCACGTCTCCCACGGTGCGCGCGGACTTCTTGTGCTTGCTGGCCGCCGACAGACCCAGCTCGGACATTGCATAGACGATGCGCCGTTGCACGGGTTTGAGCCCGTCGCCGATATGGGGCAATGCCCTGTCGAGAATGACGTACATGGAATAGTCCAGGTAGGCCTTCTCGGTGAATTCGGCCAGACGCAGCCGCTCTGTACCTTCGGATGTGTAATGCTCGTCCATTATTTCTTTTTCAGCCGACGCATCTCGTCGAGTATGGCCTCTATATCGTTGTACCAGCGGAGAAACTGTAATTGCAGTTCTGCATCCTCCGGGAAAAAGCCGCCCAGAGACCGGGGATCCATGGATGCCAGTATGGTTTCGCCATTTTCCGCGACCACCGTTATCTTCAGTGGCAGATAGGGAGACATCTCCGGGTGGCGGGCAAGAATCGTCCGCACTTCTTCCAGCTTGCCGAAGAACACGACACGATAGAAATCGGACTTGTAATGGAATTCGGCCATGCCGCCATCACAACGCTGGGTGTGCGCGACAGTGTAGCCATACTCGGGAAGCGTTTCCTTGAGTACGTCCATCACATACTGAGCCGGCGCCTCGCTGCGTACCATCACCAGGGTTTGATCTGCCCCAACCGGGAGAACCAGCGACAGCATCAGACAGAGGCTTGCAAACAGTCTCATAGCGTTGCTTCCTCCATCACGGTCAGAATAATCTCTTCCATCAGCACGCCGACTTCAGACAGTTCCTGATTGTTGAACAGGGTGGCCAGATGGGCCACGTTTGCAGAGATGACGAGTACCTTCCCGTTCTGCGCCATGACATTGATGCGGCAGGGCAACACGGTACCGAGGCGCGGGTCGATATTGAGCAGATGATAGAGTTCCTTGAAATTGCAAAAGCGGATGCTCACCTGGCGGGTATTGACGCTAAATTCATCCACCAGCCCCTGCTCCAGATACCGCTGGGGAAAGATGCGGAAGTTGGCACCCGTCAACGCCTGCTTGACGTTTTCCACTGTGGTTTCAAAGTCATAGGGCGACTCCATGATGTAGGCTGGTTTGCCACGCCATTCTTCCATGCCCTGTTTGATCACCGGTGGTTTCAGGGTGCGCAAGTAGGTTACGACATGAGCGATGTCCTCATCCGAAAGTTTGCTCTTGAACGACGGCATGTCACTACTCTTGCGTCCGCTGGCCACGATGTCCCGAATCATGGCATCCGAAGCCGATTTCTGGAAGCCGCTGTTGTTGAGCGCCGCAGGCATGACCATGAAGGTTCGTTCCCGGGACATGGTCACCCCGGTACCCGGCCCTTCACCACTGCCATCCTTGCCGTGGCAGCGCACACAATGCTTTTCATACAAGGGCTTGCCCTTTGCGGCATCACCCTTGATCTTCGCGGCCTGAAAGACCGGCGCAGGCTTTCCGGTCCAACTGCGCACATAGCGCACAATGGCGTTCACCTGAGCCAGGCTCAGTTGTTCAAAAGAAGGCATGATGCGCCCCGGGCGACCGTGGCGTATTGTCTTGGCGATATAGGCATCAGACAACTGGGACAGTATCTCCGGCGTCAGGGGCAATCCGATGCCACCTTTACCTTGTGAATGATGACATGAACTACAGTTGTTTTCATACAATGCCTTTCCGTCAGGAGCGGCCAGCAACGGCATGCAAAACAGCAGTAACAGCCAGTTGAAATGTTTCATCGGTTTTCGACTCCTGCAATCAATTCCTTGGCGGCTTCCGCCCTATCTCCCTTTTCCTGCAACCAGGCCTTGCGGTCGCCTGCGCGTTTCTTGGCCAGCAGCATATCCATCATTCTCATGGTTTCGTCTCCAACTTCCATAACCAGTTGCACCAAGCGCCGCGTATCCGGATGAATGGTGGTTTCCCGCAACTGCATGGGGTTCATCTCCCCCAGTCCCTTAAAGCGCTGCACGTTGATCTTGCCGCGCAGTTTTTCCGCTTCAATGCGCGCCAGTATGCCCTGCTTTTCTGCGTCATCCAGGGCGTAGAATACCTGCTTGCCCACGTCGATGCGATACAGGGGCGGCATGGCCACATACACATGCCCTTCCTTTACCAACTTTGGAAAATGCCGCACGAACAGCGCGCAGAGCAAAGTGGCAATATGCAGGCCATCGGAATCCGCATCAGCAAGAATGCAGATCTTGCCAAAACGCAGCTTGGAAAGATCATCCACGCCCGGCTCTACGCCGATGGCCACGGAAATATCATGCACTTCCTGGGAGGCCAGTACTTCGGCTGAATCCACCTCCCAGGTGTTCAATATCTTGCCGCGCAATGGCATGATGGCCTGGAAGTCCTTGTCTCTGGCCTGCTTGGCAGAGCCACCGGCGGAATCTCCCTCCACTAGAAACAGCTCGGTGCGGTTCACGTCATCCGAAGCACAATCCGCCAGCTTGCCGGGCAAAGCCGGCCCCTGGGTGACCTTCTTGCGCACCACTTTGCGCCCGGCCCGCATACGGGTCTGGGCCGCATGGATGGCCAGTTCGGCAATGTGCTCACCCTCGGCGGTGTTCTGGTTCAGCCAAAGGCTGAATGCGTCTTTCACCACACCGGAGACAAAGGCTGCGCATTCCCGCGAGGACAGGCGCTCCTTGGTCTGTCCGGAAAACTGTGGATCGGCCATTTTGACCGACAGCACGTAACTGACCTTGCTCCACACATCATCCGGCGTGATTTTCACGCCGCGAGGCAGCAGATTGCGAAACTCGCAGAATTCCCGAACCGCTTCCGTCAAACCGGTACGCAAGCCGTTTACATGGGTACCACCCTGGGCGGTGGGAATCAGGTTGACATAGCTTTCGGTAACCGGCTCGCCACCTTCGGGCAGCCAGACCAGCGCCCAGTCCGCCGCTTCGTCACTGCTTGCCATGCTGCCCACGAAAGGCGCTTTCGGCAGCATGTCAAATCCCTGCAGCGCATCCAACAGGTAATCCTTCAAACCATCGGCATATTGCCATTCTTCGGTTTCACCGCTTTTTTCATCGGTAAACAGCACATGCAGCCCCGGACAGAGCACCGCCTTGGCACGCAGCACGTGCTTGAGTTGGCGGATACTGAATTTGGGGCTGTCGAAAAACTGTGCATCCGGCCAGAAGCGAATACGGGTGCCGGTATTCTGCTTTCCCACCTTGCCCACGGCTTCGAGGCTGGACACTTTCTCACCATTGGCGAAAGCAATGTTGTACTCGGCACCATCACGCTTGACCCAGACTTCCAGGTGACGGGACAAGGCATTGACCACCGACACGCCGACACCGTGCAGACCACCGGAAAACTGATAGGACTTGTTGGAGAATTTACCCCCGGCGTGCAGCTTGCAGAGAATGACTTCGACACCAGGTACGCCCTCCTCGGGATGGACATCCACGGGCATGCCCCGACCATTGTCCGAGACTTCCAGCGAGCCATCCTTGTACAGGGTCACTTCGATCTTGCTGGCATAACCGGCCAGCGCCTCGTCCACGCTGTTGTCGATGACCTCTTGCGCCAGATGGTTGGGACGGGTGGTGTCGGTGTACATGCCCGGGCGCTTACGCACCGGTTCCAGGCCACTCAGAACCTCGATGGCCGACGCGTCGTATTCAGTCATCGTTGGCCCAGTTGTCGAAAGGATTGTGTGATTCAAACAGCCCCCTTAGGGCCTGTTCTATCTGACGGGGTTGCCTGGGCGTCTCCCCGGTGCAAAAAACATCCCGTGCCAGTTCCACCCGGTAACCACTGCGCTTCATTCGCCCGTAGTCCTTCCATTTGGGCATTTTCACTTTCCTGACCACCGGCTTGCGCTTCGGGTGGCCATAAGCGTAAACCACGTATTCTTTTGTCGCGCAGCGAAGTCCTTCGTAGGTCGCCACATAGCCCCCCGCATTGGAGCGGACAAGTAACCAGTAGCGCACCACAAAGTCCTTTTTTGAGACAGACAAGGTGCTCATGTCCAGAAAGGCACGCTGGTTTTTGGGTAAGGAATCCAGGCGCACTTCCGACCAGGCTCCGTCATCCGGCAAGGGCGGGATCTCCCCGGCACTCTCTTTCCACTCCCTTTCGATGACTTCGAAATCATCATGTTCTCCCGTTATTTCCTCATATCGATCCGTCGGTGCAGCATGAGGCTGACCGAACAGGAAAAACAGAAGCATCGCCCTCATTTATCGAACCTCCTGAAGTTGTAGAAGACTTTGCTTTCTTTTTCAGTTCCTCAAGTGTTGGATAACGACCACAGGACTTTTCGCCTTCAGGACAGTAGCCAAGCATCTCGCAGGAGGCACCAGCATTTTTAAATATGAGAGGCGCCTCTTTCTTCACGATTTCAAGCATCTTGTAGGCAAGTTCCCTTATTTCCCACTGTGCCCTTACACAGCATCTGATTGAAAAGAAGTTTAAAAGACTTCTTGCGTTCATGGTGATTGTGATGTTTGTTCTTGTTGCATTTGGCAGGATGTATCTTGCATCTTCAACAGGCACCTTGCTATTTGTTAGACCTTTATAAAGCTCCCAGATGTTTTTCATCAAGTTCATAAACATCTCTTTTTTCTTCTTGTCTCTTTCAATTGAAGGAGGGACAACAACATCAGGTTCTTCGATTCTTACATACCTCTGGCTCTGCTGACTGTAGGAGGCAACGCGATGCCTCACCAACTGGTGGGTAAGTGCTCTTGACACACCTTTTACACTGAAAGTAAAGACAGCATGCTCCACAACAGAATGGTGACCGCTTTCCATCACAACTTTAAGAACCTCACCAGCTCTTTTTGAGTCCATTTTTTTAAGGAGAGAGTAGGGGTCCTTTGCTGAGTAGCAACCCACTGCGGCGGCAGCTGCTGTAAGGTCAGGCTCAAAGGATTTTGAAATAAGTTTCACTTCCATTTTTTCACATCCTCTTTACGCATATTCCTCACATTGGTAGCAGTACCAGGCGTCGTATTCTTTGATGTAGCTCAGCTCACCACCGCATTTTTTGCAGATATTTCTCTTTTTCTTTTCTTTTCTTCTCTTCATAAATACAGCACCAACAATAATGAATATTAATGTGAGAGCCACACCCCCAGCATAGGGAAGGAATTCAAAAGTCAGCAAGCCATTCTCTTCCTCTTCTTGGGCAGCTTCACCTGTGTTGTTAACAAACACTCGGATTTCAGCTGAAGCAGTACCGTTACCACCTGTGGCTGTGACATTGATTAAATATTCACCATTTCTAACCTTTCTTGTGTTCCAGAGGTAGGAAATGTGGTCTGTATTCTCCTCCTTTGCCACTGATTTGTTATTTATAAAGAGCTCGATAGTCTCAACACTTCCCTGGTTTATTTCAACTGAGGCATTTATATATGTCTCGTTGCTAACCTCTTCACCATCAGCTGGAGTTTCTATTGTGACATCAATATTTGTTGGAAACTCTCCACCCAGGGCAAGTTTAACTGCGTTGTACGCATCAACAATTCCCCAGCCGTACTCTGTGCTGTATCTCTTTGAAAGGTTTTTGTCGTAAGGCACACCCCTTTGCTCAGCGGATTCCCTTAATATCTTCTTTATCTTATCAGGCGTGAGGTTTGGATTTGCCTCTAACATTAGTGCTACGATTCCTGAGACATGTGGACAAGCCATGGAGGTACCTGTCATTTCAACATATCCCACACCAGCTTGCCCAATTTCACTGTATCTGCAGGACATGATGTCTGTTCCAGGGGCCACCACATCTGGCTTGAGTTCATCGTAAGGGTCGTCGTCACCGTCGTCATCTCTTGGTCCTCTGTTTGAGTAATCAGCAATTGTATCATCTTTTCTGCTTATAGTTGCTTTGTCATCAACTGCTCCAATTGTTATGACTTTATCTGCTGCAGCTGGTGAGCCAAAGCCCTGGTCTCCATCATTTCCTGCCGCTACCACAACCACAAAGCCATTGTCTACAGCTTGATTTGCAGAGCGACTGGTGGCGTCTTGTCCATCTGATTTAGATGTTGTACCAAAGCTAATGCTTAAAATACTGATATTGTAATCTTCTTTGTGCTCGATACACCAGTCAATCCCTCGAATTATGGAACTGCCAACATTTCCACCAACATCTGTCCCAATTTTAACATCAACGAGAAGAGCATCTGGTGCTGTCCCCATGTAATCAGGCTCCCCATCACCGTTGTTGTCCGTGTTTCCGCCATTTCCAATTGCTATGCCTGCCACATGTGTTCCGTGCCCGTTTCCATCATCAGGGTTGCCGTTTATATCAACAGCTGGGTTGCTCACATCAACACCTGCAACAAACTTTCCATTAAGACTCTCGTGTATGTCGTCAACACCTGTGTCAAGAACAGCAATCACAACATCCTTACCAGTGTATCCCATGTCCCAAGCTGTGTTTGGAGAGTAGTAAGGTGAGCCCCTGGCCTTCACGGCAGGGCTGCTTACATCAAGAAGTTTATAAATAGGTGGATCAAGTTCAATCATCACAATACCAGGAAGAGAAAGAAGTCTTGGTACCTCTCTTGGTAAAATGCTGTTAACAAAAATTGTATCAACAGATTTTGCAATGTAGTTCACTTCAAAACCAAGATTTTCAATTTCTTTTTTCTCTTTCTCAGATGGTGGGAAAGCGTAGTCAACAAAGATTGGGATTGGTGTGTGGGGTGCACTGGTCATCTTTTCTTCAATCCTGTCATCTATCTTGTTGTGGTTCTTGTCGTACATCCATCTTTCCCACCAGGGCTCAGAAGAATCTCTTTCTTCAGCTCCAAATTCGTTCAGGCTATTTTTTTTATTATATTTAGGAATTCCGAAAAATGGAAGGATGAGTAAAAGAAGGACCAAAAAAATAACCAGAGAGATAGTTTTACTGTGATTAACCTTCATTGTTTCTACCCTGCCTGAAAAACTTAATTGGCTTTTTCTAACTACAGAAGAAGGTGTAAAGAGCTCATTAATAAAACTTTTTGGTAAGAAGAGAAAAAAGATGACAGAAAGCCAAAACTTAAATAAAAAGGATGAAGGAACAGCCCTTTGAGAGGAGGAATCACTTTAACGGAGATGATAATTCAAAGCCCTCATCTCTAAATTAAGCTAAGTCGGTGTCAGAGTGAAGTTTTCTTATGATTATGAGTCAGTTCTTCTTGGCTTTTCACTTTCTTTAAGTCTTTTCAGCTACATCTTCAGAAGAAACTATCTCAGAAAAAAAAACCATGAGTTTTTTCCTTTTAAAAAGATATTGAAAAGAAAAGAAAACATCTTTCTTCTTTCTGCCTCTGCCTGGCTGCTTTTTTCTTTTTATATGCTTCTCACAATTGGCTCCAATCTCCAAGGCTTTTACGAAAAAGAAAGTTTTTTTACTGATATTATCTTTGTTCTCTTTCCTCTTTACTGTGCCTATCATGAATATGTGGCATGGAGAAACAGAAGAGATTTTTCTGGTCTCAGGTTTATAAATGGTCTCTTTTCAATCAGTATGCTCATTTACCTTGTTGTTTACTCTATTCCTCCTTTAGCTGGTGCCGTTGTTTATTTCTCAGCTTACCAGAGTGCCGCTCTTCTCACCTTCTTTGGTTACCACACACAGGCAAGCTCTGTAGATTTTGGAGGCAACAACGGGCTCTTAAGAGAGAACGAACTTTACATTTCCTCAGAGCTCCTTAGAAAAGGGAGAGACAACCTTATTGATGTAAACCTTACCTGTTCAGCCTTTCCGTCACATGTTATTTTCCTTGCTCTTATCCTCCTTTCAGAGAGAGAGTTAAAAACAAAACTTC
>DTXR01000484.1 GCA_012962365.1 Chromatiaceae bacterium
GATTCCTGCGGATATCATCTATGAAGATGAGGATGTGCTGGTATTTCGGGATCTACATCCCCAGGCGCCGACGCATGTATTGGTAATCCCCAGACGGCATATACCTACTCTGAATGACCTGCGGCCGGAAGATGCGGAGCTGATCGGAAAAATGTCTCTGGCTGCCAAAGAGGTCGCCAGGCAGGAAGGGATTGCCGAAGATGGTTATCGTACCGTATTCAATTGCAATGCTGGGGCCGGGCAGACGGTATTCCACATTCATCAGCATATTCTGGGTGGTCGCCCCATGCACTGGCCTCCGGGCTAATCCTCAGCTGGTCTTTTGGGCACGGGTGCCGGCTATCGAGACACACCATGAATATCTCCCTGTAGGCTCAATGGCGGCATCCCTGCCGCCAATGGTCTCGCCAACCAACACCCATGTTCTTGTCTTCAACGGCAACTGAGCTTTGTACCCAATCCCTATGAAAAATCATGACTTAAAGAAAGATCCTATGAAGATGAAAATCAAATTGCTGCTAACACTGTACCTGTTCGGTTCTCTGTCGCTACCGGCAACGGCAAAGACGATGGATGGCGCCTACCATCGTTGTCTGGTGGATAGCCTGGCAGAAGCTGAAAGCCAGACCACCGTGGGCGATATCCGCAAAGCCTGCCGTGAAAAGACTGCAAAATCAGCTCAAGAGCAAATGCTGATTCCCGATGATTCGGTTGTAGCCGAAAGGCTGAGAGAGGAGAAGGCAACAGAAGACAATGCCTTCGTCATCACACCTTATCTACCGAACTACATATTGCTCGCTGCCTATAACACGGCTGGTGTCAATGAATCACCCTTCGAGGAAGCCTTTCCGGGAAAGAAGACGGATTTGAGTGATACCGAGGTCAAGTTTCAGATCAGCTTCAAGTTCCCGCTGATAAAAAACCTGTTTGGCAACAACGGTGATCTCTATGCGGCCTATACCAATCGGTCTTTTTGGCAAGTGTACAACACGGATTCCTCCCCCTTTCGCGAGACCAATCACCAGCCGGAGGCCTGGTTGCGTTTCTACAATGGCAGAGAGTTCCTCGGTATCCGCAATGTGTTGAATGACATCGGTGTGGTGCATCAGTCCAACGGACGCTCTGGCAGCCTTTCACGCAGCTGGAACCGGATCTATGCACGTTTCGTGTTTGAAAAGGATAACCTGGCTTTCGCCATTCAGCCCTGGTATCGCATCGAGGAAAGCGAGGACAACGATGACAATCCGGATATCGAAGATTATCTAGGCAATTTCGAATTGAAAGGTGCCTACAAGCAGGGGGAACACACCTTCGGCTTCATGTTCCGCAACAACCTCGATTTCGACAGGAACAGGGGCGCTGCACAGCTGGACTGGAGCTTCCCCATACACGGGCACCTGCGTGGCTATGTGCAGTGGTTCAACGGGTATGGTGAAAGTCTCATCGACTATAAGCGGAACGTCAACAGCATCGGTGTGGGTATCAAGTTGACGGACTGGCTTTGATTGCAGCTCGTCAGGTCAGCAGCAATTCCAGCAGACGGAAATAAATTGTTGACAGCTTGTCCAGGTCATCGACCGCCACGCATTCGTTGACCTTGTGGATGGTGGCATTCAAAGGCCCCATCTCCAGTACCTGGGCGCCGGTGGGCGCGATGAATCGACCGTCGGATGTGCCACCGGAAGTGGACAGTTCGGTATCGTATCCCATGACATCCCGCACCGCTTGCCGGGCAGCATCCAGCAGGGCTCCTTCGGCGGTCAGGAAGGGAGGGCCCGATAGGGCCCATTCAATGGCATAGTCCAGGCTGTGGCGATCCAGAATTTCCTCGACCCGCTGTTCCAGTTGCTTGTGGGTCGTTTCCGTGGAAAAACGAAAATTGAAGATGACTTCCAGGCTGCCGGGGATGACATTGGTGGCGCCGGTGCCGGCATGAATGTTGGAAATCTGGAAGGTGGTGGGCGGGAAAAAATCATTGCCTTCATCCCACTCGGTGGCGGCCAGTTCAGTCAGCGCTGGCAACGCCTCATGGACAGGGTTTCTCGCCAGATGCGGGTAGGCCACATGGCCCTGTACGCCTTTCACAACTAGGCGGCAGCCATGGGAACCACGGCGACCGTTCTTCACCACATCGGCCAGTCTGTGGGTGGACGAAGGTTCTCCCACCAGACACCAGTCGATTTTTTCATCCCGGTTTTCCAAGTTTTCGATCACTTTTACCGTGCCGTTGGTGGCGGGGCCTTCCTCATCACTGGTGATGAGATAGGCGATGGAACCCTTATGTTGTGGGTGTTTTTCCACGAAGGCTTCGGTGGCTGTAATCATGGCTGCCAGCGAGCCTTTCATGTCGGCGGCTCCCCGGCCATAAAGCAGTCCGTCGCGTATCTCGGGCTGGAAAGGCGGCGACTGCCAGGCATCCGGAGAACCGGGGGGGACGACATCCGTGTGGCCGGCGAAGCAGAACAGGGGTGACTGCTTGCCGCGCCGCGCCCAGAAGTTCTTTGTGTCGCCAAAGTTCAGGGGCTCCAGTTCGAAATTCAGCGCGCCGAGCCGCTCCATCATCAGTTCTTGGCAGCCTTCGTCTTCGGGAGTGACCGAGGGACGGCTGATCAGGTCCTTGGCGAGTTCCAGGGTTTTCGACATCAGAAGTCCATGCCTACGGTGAACAAAATAGCGGAATTGCCAAGGAAGATGACATCGCCGCCAAAGCCGTTTTTCTTGTAGCCCAGGCTGGGAATGAGACCCGGTGCCCAGCCGTTGCTGCTGTTGAATGGGATCTTGTCATCCCAGGGTTCCTTGTATCCGTGGATTACACCAGCGGTCAGTTTGAAATGGAAGTTCTGCCAGTCTTTCGGGAAACTCCAGATCTTGCCGGCATAAAGGTACTGGGAAAACTGGCCAAAAGAATTGTCGAACAGGGCCAGGCCGTAGAGCCAGTCGTTGGATTTCTGAGCTTCCAGGGCGCCAAACAGATTGGGACCATCGTGCTCATCACTTGAAGAGTAATGGATATAGGATCCGGCTTGAAAATACAGATGATCGTATTCATACCATTTCTCATTTTTTTCTTCAGCTAAACACTGGCTGGAAAAAGCTGTCAGCAGGAACGCGGCAGGAATGACGCTTTTCATTTTTTGAACAGCTCCAAGTAGTTGTTTTCGGAAAAGCCGACCTCGATACGCCCGTTTTCATTGACGAGAACCGGGCGCTTGATGATGGATGGGGTATCCAGCATCAGGCGGATGGCGTTTTCTTTGTTGATTGTGTCCCGTTGCTCCTGGGACAGTTTACGCCACATCATGCCGCGGCGGTTGAGCAGGATTTCCCAGCCGACCCTGTCCATCCAGGCGCGCAGGGTGGTTTCGTCGATACCGAGTTTCTTGTAATCGTGAAACTCGTATTCGATGCCGTGATCTGCCAGCCATTTGCGAGCCTTTTTCATGGTATCGCAGTTTGGAATGCCGTACAGCCGAATCACTTCAGATATCCCGCAAAAGCTCGTTGATGCCCACCTTGCTCAGGGTCTTCTCGTCCACGCGCTTTACTATGACTGCGCAGTACAGGCTGTACTTGCCATCTTTGGATGGCAGGTTGCCGGAAACCACCACCGAACCGGCAGGTACCCGGCCGTACAGAACCTTGTCGTTCTCACGGTCATAGATGCGTGTGGACTGGCCGATGTAGACGCCCATGGAGATCACCGAGCCTTTTTCCACGATCACGCCCTCCACGACTTCGGAGCGTGCGCCGATGAAACAGTTGTCCTCGATGATGGTGGGTGCGGCCTGCAGGGGTTCCAGCACGCCGCCGATGCCCACGCCGCCGGACAGATGCACGTTCTTGCCGATCTGAGCGCAGGATCCCACGGTAGCCCAGGTATCCACCATGGTGCCGGAATCCACATAGGCGCCAATGTTCACATAGGAAGGCATGAGTACGCAGGAAGGTGCTATGTAGGCACCTTTGCGCACGGAGGCTGGAGGGACGACGCGTACACCGGAATCGCGGAATTCGCGGGCGTTGTAGTCAGCATACTTTGAGGGCACCTTGTCATAATAGTTGGTGAAGCCGCCTTTCATGAACTCGTTGTCATTGATGCGGAAAGAAAGCAGCACCGCTTTCTTTACCCATTCATTGACCTGCCAGCCAGTGTCGGTCGGTTCGGCCACGCGCAGGGTGCCGGCATCGATCTGGTCGATGGTTTCCATGACCGCGTCGCGCACCAAGGTATCCACTGTGCGTGGCGTGATGTCCGCACGTCGCTCAAAGGCTTCTTCGATTATGTTCTGCATGTCGTTCATGATGGTTCCTCAGAAAGAGTCGATTAGTTGTGTGATTCGGTTAGCGGCATCGATGCATTCATCCATGGGAGCAACCAATGCCATGCGTATGTGATTGCTGCCGGGGTTCCGTCCAAGTGCGCTTCGGGACAGATAGCTGCCCGGTAATACGGTGACGTTCTGCTGATCATACAGCGCACGGGCAAACTCGGTATCCGATACCGGTGTCTGTGCCCACAGATAGAAGCCGGCCTGCGGCTTTCGTACCCTTAGCTTGTCATCCAGAATGTCCAGCACGACGGCAAATTTTTCCTGGTAGGCCCGGCGGTTTTCCTCCACATGTTTTTCATCCTGCCAGGCAAGGATGCTGGCAGCCTGGTGGTGCGGTGGCATGGCGCAGCCGTGGTAGGTGCGGTAGCGCAGAAACTGTTCCAGCACCTCCTTGTCGCCAGCCACGAAACCGGAACGCAGACCCGGCGCATTGGATCGCTTGGAAAGACTGTGAAAGACGACGCAGCGTGAATAACTGTCGTTCCCCGTGTTGCCGGCAGCCTGCAACAACCCCGTAGGGGGATGCGCTTCATCGAAATAGATTTCCGAATAACATTCGTCGGCGGCGATGATGAAATCGTGCTTGTGTGCCAGTTCGATGAGCCTGGCCAGGGTTTTCTCGGGTATCACTGCTCCCGTGGGATTGTGCGGAGAGCACAGATACAGCAATTGGCAATCCTTCCAGGTCTGTTCATCCACCGCATCGAAATCCGGCATCAGATTCGTCTCTTCCATGCAGTCGAGGAATACGGGGCGGGCGCCGGCCAGAAGTGCCGCGCCTTCATAAATCTGGTAGAAGGGGTTGGGCATGAGCACCAGGGGGTTGGTCTGGTTGCGATCAACAACGGTCTGGGCGAAAGCGAACAACGCCTCGCGCGTGCCGTTCACCGGCAGTACATGATGCTCGGCATCGAGGCTTCCTTCAGGGAGTCGGAAGCGCCGGGTCAGCCAATCACAGATGGCTTCGCGAAGCTCAGGCGCACCCTTGGTCAGGGGGTAGGCAGACAGTCCGTGCAAGTGCGACAACACGGCCTCTGTAATGAAAGCCGGGGTAGGATGCCGGGGTTCGCCGATTGACAGGGCGATGTGATCCAGCGCGGCGGGTGGCTCGCATCCTTGTTTGAGCTGGCGCAGCTTTTCAAAGGGATAAGGCTGGAGTTTTTGCAGGTCGCTGTTCATACTGCGCGCTTGTTGCAGGGCGTTTGCCCTGAAAGCCGGATTTTGAAAAAGGGGAATTATACAACAATGAAGCCGTTGCTGAGTCTGCTGTTCGCAGCCGCTTTCTGGGGAGTGATCTGGTATCCCCTGCGATTGTTGCAGGAGGCGGGGCTGAACGGCGCCTGGCAGATGCTGGTAGCCTATGGCAGCGCTTTCCTGGTTCTGGCGTTGTTGCGCTGGCCTGGAACAAGCGGGATGAAAGGGCAGTCGGGAAAGCTTCTGATCATGGCTGTAGCAGCAGGGTGGACCAACCTGGGGTTCGTGCTGGCCATGCTGGATGGCACGGTTGCCCGGGCGTTGATCCTGTTTTATCTGTCTCCTCTGTGGACGGTGCTGCTGGGGCATTTCTTGCTTCGGGAAAAACTGCACTCAGCGACGCTGCTGACCATGCCTCTGGGGTTGGCCGGGGCATTCCTGATGATCTGGCAAGCCGGCGTTGGCATGTCTGCCCTGACATGGGCGGATGTGTTCGCAGTAACCGCAGGACTGGCGTTTGCCGTCACCAATGTCATCACGCGCGACCTGCAGCATTTGGGCACCCGGCAGAAAACTCTGGTTTCCTGGTTGGGCGTCATCGCCATTGCCGCAGTCATCCTGCTGGTCGAAGGAGAAGCCATTCCCGGTGCTGCTCCATCAGCCTGGATGGGAAACATGTTACTGGGCGCTGTGGGGTTCCTGCTCACCACGCTGGCCGTGATCTACGGGATTTCCCGCATGCCGGTGCAGCGGTCGGCCGTGATCCTGCTCTTCGAGATATTGGTGGGCGCGCTCAGTGCCTGGTGGCTGGCGGGAGAGAATTTGAGTATTCTGGAATGGCTGGGCGGCGTACTGATTGTTGTCGCTGGTCTGATTGCAATCACACAGGAGGACGTGCATGACGGATATTTGCTCGATACACCACGTGAGCCTGATCATTTCTAGTGTAGAAAGATCCTGGGCTTTTTATCATGAACTGCTTGGGCTGGAAATCATCGATCGACCGGATCTGCCTTTTCCCGGTATCTGGCTGAAAATTGGTGATCAGCAGCTGCATCTCCTGGAGTTGCCAAATCCAGACCCTGTCGACCATCGTCCTGAACACGGGGGCAGGGATCGGCACTTGGCCGTTTCGGTCGGCGATCTGGATCGGCTTGCGGGATCACTCGATCAGGCAGGTATCGTGTTTGCGCGCAGCAAATCCGGTCGGGCAGCCCTTTTTTGCCGCGACCCGGATGGCAATGCGCTGGAATTCATTCAAATCTGAACAGGTAGCTGCAAATTGAAAAAACGACTCAAATGGGTTGCGGCTCTGCTGGGCATCGGCATGTTGTTGGGCACGGCGTTGGTGATCCAGTCTGCCTATTTTCGCCCTTTCGATATCCGCATTTTCTATGAAAAGATATTTATCGAACGCTTGCTGGATGATCCCGAACTGCTTACTCGACTTGGGCTGGTGGAGCAGTATGGGATCAACGCGCACAATGCCCGTCTGACAGACGCCTCGCCACAATACATCGAGAAAAAAAGCGCTTGGGAACGGGAAAGCCTGCGTCAGTTGCATGCCTATGACCGTGCCCACCTGGACAGAGGACAGCGGCTGTCCTATGACGTACTCGATATTTATCTGACGACATTGGTAGCAGGCCACAGGTACCACTACCACAACTATCCCGTCAATCAGCTGTTCGGTGTGCAAAGCCAGTTGCCGACCTTCATGGCGACGGTGCACCCCATGACCAGTGCAGAGGATGCGGCGTTCTATGTCAAGCGTCTGTCCCTTTTTCGGGAGAAATTTGATCAGGTGCTGGAAGGGCTTCGATTGCGGGAAGCGAAAGGTATCCTGCCGCCCCGGTTCGTGGTGAAAAAGGTGCTCCCCGAGATGCGCAGGTTCATCGACAAGGAACCCAGGGACAACATCCTTTTCACCAGCTTTTCCAGGCGCCTTGCCAAGGTCGGTGGCTTGAGCGAGGGAGCGCACCAGCGCATGCTTGATGCCGCTGAAAAGCAAATCAGGGAGGCCGTATATCCAGCTTACGAAAGTCTGATCGCCTATTTTGAAGCATTGCAGGGACAGCCGCTAGCGAACAACGGTGTCTGGAGCCTGCCGGACGGTGATGCGTATTACGCATGGGAGGTGCGCAGAAACACCACGACGGACTTGAGGGCGCCTCTAAAAATATCCTCTTTCTGATAAAATAGCAGCAACACCAACAAACAGGAAGCGTTCC
>DTXR01000485.1 GCA_012962365.1 Chromatiaceae bacterium
CGGCGAATGCCGGGATCCCGTAGAATCAACCACATAGATTCCGGCCTTCACCGGAATGACCAATAAATCAGAGGTTCCTTAGAAAATGAAGGCACGATCACCGGGAATCCTAAGAAGACAAGGCCAGGCAACTGACATATTCCGATCTATGGGCAGGTTATTTGCAAATCCGGACGTGAAATCCATATTTGCTGACACGACCAGATGATACGTTTTGGTGGGAGGGGTTACTCTTCCTGAGTCAGGGCCTTCGGAAATTTCCTACATTGCACTCGGACAATTGCCCTATCTGAACAGACCTGCCATCGGTAGGATAAACCCATCGCTGAAGTTCAGGCTCAGGACGAGCAGGCAGACAAGGATGTTTGCCATGGAAGGATCTCAAGAGCTTGCAGCGTAAAAAAGCCCCGATTACCTGGACGTGATCGGGGCTTTTTGCTGTATTGGTGATACGTTGCAGTATGCCGCTGCCGACAAGCTCAATCATCTGTTGCCACGCTTGTCATCCCGTCCGGGCCGAAATGAGGCGGCAAAATGAAGCAGAATCAGGACTCCAGCCAGGCTCTGTCGAGTGCTTCCTGACCGGGCTCGAAATACTCCACTGCGGTTTTCCTCAGCCCCTTGAGCAGGAACAGTTCGGTGGATTCCCGCCAGAGTTCGTCGCCGACGACGGCAATCTTGTCGACAAGTTCGTCCTGACCTTCCGTGAACCGGGCGTCCGCCCCCTCATCAACGAAGTCATGATTCCAGCCCTCAAAACCATCGTAGATCACCAGATAACGGAAGTGGCCGCTTTCCCTGGTCTGCTCTTCTCCCGCCTTCATGGCAGCTTCAAATTCGCTGGCATGCAGGCTGCCAGAAACCCGAAACACCAGAATTCCATCGAGTACTGATTCAAATACAGCTGGCATACTTATACCGTCCATCCTCCGGCAGGTAGCCGGATTCTCCCGTTTATCTGTGTGTGGGTGTGAGCTTCCCACAGGATCAGATGGGCCGCAAGCCTGATGGCCAGACCCTATGTTCACGGTATTTGGGCCACCTGTACCAGGCGCCTGAAGGAAACGTAAGAAAACGCTC
>DTXR01000486.1 GCA_012962365.1 Chromatiaceae bacterium
CATGGAAGGTGCGCAGAAACACCACGACGGACTTGAGTCCGGCGGAGATTCATGCACTGGGTCTGAAGGAGGTCGAACGCATCGAGAGTGAAATGAACCATCTCTTACAGGCACAAGGGTATAACGAGGGCAGCGTTGGAGAACGCATGGCGGCCCTGGCTAGAGAACCGCGTTTTCTTTATCCCGACGATGAACGAGGGCACAAGCAGGTACTCGCAGACTACCGGGCTATTCTCGATGAAATCGATGCCAGACTGGAGCCTTACTTTGACGTGCGCCCGAGGTCCGGGGTCGAGGTCAGGCCCATCCCTGCGTTCAAGCAGAAGACATCTCCCGTCGCCTATTACACTGCACCGTCGATGGATGGCAATCGCCCTGGCGTGTTCTACGTCAACATGTCCAAGATGGCCACCACCTATAGATGGGGCATGAAAACCCTGGCTTACCACGAAGCGATCCCGGGGCATCATTTCCAGATCAGTATCGCCAGGGAGCTCGAAGGGCTTCCAACTTTTCGCACCGTCCTTCCTTTCACCGCCTATGTGGAAGGCTGGGCGTTGTATGCTGAACGATTGGCCAAGGATATAGGCATGCTGGAAGACCCCTATGATGATCTGGGGCGGCTGCAGGCGGAACTGTTCCGTGCGGTGCGACTGGTCGTGGATACCGGGCTGCACCGTAAGCGTTGGAGCCGGGAAAGGGCCATCAACTACATGCTGGAGAAAACCGGCCTGCCCGAAGCCGATGTTGTCGCCGAAGTTGAGCGTTATCTGGTGATGCCGGGGCAGGCACTGGCCTACCAGATGGGTATGCTGAAGATACTGGAGTTGCGGGAAAGGGCAAGATCAGCCCTGGGGGATAAGTTCAGCTATGGCGGATTTCATGACGCCATCCTGAAAAACGGCGCCTTGCCCCTGTCTCTGTTGGAGCAGGTCGTGGATCGCTATATCGCCAGAGCAATGGAGGCAGGCTCCACTATCCCGGCCGGGCCGGGGGATGACTAAAACTGACTCAATCAGGACTTACCTGGGAAGGCTCAGCCGGTTTTTCTGCCGACTCCTGGAAGTAGTAGTCGTACTTCCTGTGCAGGTCATTTGTGAACGTCCAGGCTTCGCTATAGGACAAGCCGCTGTTCTCGGGTAGGATAACCTTGATATACAGTCCATCCTTCTGCTGCCGCTTCAGTGCGGCCAGCGCCTTGTCCAACTGGCGGCGTGAAACGGCCCTGAATTTCCCGCTGCTGCCGTCACGCCATTCGATATGCCGTTTCCCCCCTTTCTTGAAATAGCGAACTTCCACCAGATGCCGGCCCTTGGCTGAACGGGCAGGACGAACCAGCTTGTCGTAGCGCACCTTGAGGGTGTCGTATTCGTCTGCCAGTACCAGGTACTTTTCTTCGACGGTCTGGCGTTCTGCACGAGTGGCGGCCAGTTGTTGTTCCTGGTTGTTGATCTTGCTTTTCAACACTGCGATCTGCAGGCTCTGCCGGTCGAGCTTTTCCTTCAGCTGAGCGTACTGTTGCTGGAAATCCGCCAGTTGGCGGCGGGAAAGTGTCTCTTTCTCTTTGGCCGCTGTGACAGCCTGATCAGCCGCCTGCTTATCCAACATCAGTTGTGCCGTTTGCTGGGTAAGGTTATTGCGTTCTTCCAACAGGGTTTTCAGTTGCCGGTCGCGGTCTGCAACGGCGCGGGCGCGCACACTGTTCTGTTCCTGCAGTCGCAGTACCTGCAGTTGCAGTTCATTGACGCGGGTATCGGCAGCTTGCAGCTGTTCCAGGGCGGTGTCGAGTTGACTGGCGAGGCTTTCCTTTTCCGCACCGGTAGAGCGGGCAAGTTCCACAGCCTGGCGCTCCGCCTCCATGGTGGCGCGAATTTCCTTCACCAACTCCATGTTGCGCAGGAGCACGACTACCATGGAGATGAGGAAAATCATCATGATCACGGTCATGACATCAGTAAAAGAGGGCCAGAAGCTTTCGTTGCCCTGCTTGTCCTGGTTGTTCAGGCGCAGATCAATGAAACCGCCGTGATCGTTCATTCGTCGTCTCTGAGGCGGAAACCGCGCCGCAGCAGTTCGATGACGGTAATCATGTCCCTGTTGCTCTCGCCGATCTGATCCTGATATTCATCCACCGCAGCCAGCAGTTGGGCCTCCGCCTTGGTAACCACCTTTTGCGAAACCTGCATTTGCTTGACCAGGGATTGCAGGGAGCGCACCAGACCAGTGAATTCATAGAGTGTGGTTTCCTGTTCGACGATAAACAGGGGAGTCAGATAGGTCGTGGTGACCTGTTCGATGGCGCTGAGCAGGTTGGTTTGGGCATCGGTCAGCTTCAGGTAGAAATAACCGAAGAACAGATAGCAGACGATGGCGGTGATGGTTGTGGACAGCGCCGTGGACATGCCGTGTATGACCAGTCCCATGCCGCCCACATCCACCGCGTTTTC
>DTXR01000487.1 GCA_012962365.1 Chromatiaceae bacterium
GCTGCCGATGTGCAGTGCCAGGGCGTCCATCTCCGTTTCCATGCTGTTACGCAAGGCATCAAGCTCGCGTCTTTCTTCTGCCATAGCCTGCAACGCGGATTGCAAGGCTTCATCCTGAGCAACATGCGCAGACTGCAGTTTCCCGTAGTAGTAGCCGGATACCATCGCGATGCCCACCAGCAAACTTACCAGCAGCCCGGATTTGGCTGACCAGTGAGTTCGATTATGCATGGTTCTATAATCGGCAGACATCGTATAATCAATCCACTATGACAAAAAAACCACGTCCATTATCGAACGTAGTCAACAACGGTGACCAGCTGGGTCACCTGGCGCGCATGCTCCGGAAGCAGCAAGCATTGCTTGATCAGATCAGACAGTCGCTTCCTTTACCACTGCGCCCTCATTGCATACATGCCCGCATCGACGGCAACCGGCTGGTTCTCCATACGGATTCTCCCGTATGGGCCACTCGCCTGCGTTTTTACGCACCACAAATCTTCGCCGTGGTGAAACATCAAGCACCCAAGCTGGGTAAGCTGGACGTTCGCATCTTCATGCCCCAAAACATTAGACCTGGCAGGAGACCTTTGGGTTCCCTGCCGGACAAAACCGCCGCGCTGGTAAGCCAACTGGCGGAATCCATCGACGACCAGGCAATTCGCGCCGCACTGAAACGCCTCAGCGGCACACCGGATAACTGAATCTACCAGTATTTTGAATCAGGAAGCGTGAACTGGCGCAATATAGGAGATAGGCGCCAGACCGTCCTCTTCATCAAACGTCACTTCTTCCCAGGCTTCCGGGGTAGCAATCAGCTTGTTCAGCAACTTGTTATTCAAGGCATGGCCAGATTTGTAGCCCCGGAAGGATCCGATCAGGCTGTGGCCCAGAAGGTACAGGTCACCGATGGCATCCAGAATCTTGTGTTTGACGAATTCGTCTTCGTAACGCAGGCCATCATCATTCAGTACGCGGTAGTCATCCACGACGATGGCATTGTCCATGCTGCCACCCAGCGCCAGGTTTTTATCGCGCAGCATCTCGATTTCCCGCAGGAAGCCGAAGGTGCGGGCACGGCTGACTTCCTTTACAAAGGACGTGGAAGAAAAATCGATACTGGAAAACTGGGTGTCGTCCGTAAAGACAGGATGGTCGAAATCGATGCCAAAACTGACTTTGAACCCTTCGAACGGCTCGAAGCGGGCAAATTTATCGCCATCGTTGACTTCTACTACATCCTTGATGCGTATGAACTTTTTCAGTGCATTCTGCTCTTCCACGCCAGCGGATTGAATAAGGAAGACAAAAGGCCCTGCGCTCCCGTCCATGATGGGCACTTCCGGCGCGCTGACATCGACATAGGCATTGTCGATACCCAGCCCCGCAAAAGCAGACAACAGATGTTCTACGGTGGAGATCTCCACTGCATCTTTTTCCAAAGTCGTGGAAAGCTGGGTATTGCCGACATTTTCCGCGGTGGCAGGGATATCCATGGGTTCCGGCAGGTCAACCCGTCGGAATACGATGCCTGTATCCACGGCTGCTGGTCGCAGGGTGAGGAAAACCTTTTCACCGGTATGCAGGCCAACTCCCGTGGCCCGAATGACATTTTTCAGTGTGCGTTGCCGTATCATCAGCGAGTCTCTCTCCACCCTCGGCCCAGGCCGATTTGTTTCGGAATTACCCTAGGGAACCTCTAGAGGCAAATCAGGGATTTCCCTAATCTACCCGTTTTCAACCCCAAATGCAAATTCCCCCTTTTCCCTCAATCCGCCTGACGCCGCAGAAAAGCAGGGATATCTAAATAGTCCATGTCCTGTTTTTCCATGGGCTGTGCCGCTGCTTTCTGCTCCTGACGACGGCGTATGGCTGTGGGAACCTCCAGGCTATCATAGGAACTGGCGGCATTTCTCTGAGCCGGCGCCTCACCGAACTGGCTTGTTTCATCCGCTTCCGGAATCACGGCCTGGGGGGGTGCAACCACTTCCATTTCAGGACGTGCCATCTCGACTTCCTCTTCGTCGCCCAGCCCGGTCGCAACAACCGTTACCCGCAGTTCGTCGTGCATTTCCGGATCGATGACAGTGCCCACCACAACGGTGGCGTCTTCCTTGGCGAATTCCTTGACGGTGGTGCCCACTTCATCGAATTCTCCGATACCCAAATCCAACCCGGCGGTGATGTTGACAAGTACACCCTTAGCGCCGGTCAGGTGGAAATCATCCAGCAGCGGGCAGTTGACCGCAGCTTCTGCGGCCTTGCGCGCACGCTCTTCACCGGATGCACTGCCGGAACCCATCATCGCCATGCCCATTTCACCCATGACGGTACGCACGTCGGCGAAATCTACATTGATCAGTCCAGGGCGGGTAATCAATTCTGCAATGCCCTGCACCGCATTGAGCAACACGTCATTGGCCGCCTTGAAGGCATCCAGCAGGCTGGTGCTCTTGCCCAGCACCGCCAGCAGTTTTTCATTCGGGATTGTGATCAGGGAATCCACGTGCTTGCCCAGCTCCTCGATACCCATCTCGGCCACCTTCATGCGCTTTTCCCCCTCGAAAGGGAAAGGCTTGGTGACGACTGCCACAGTCAGAATACCCTGCTCCTTGGCCACTTCCGCCACCACAGGCGCCGCCCCTGTACCTGTACCGCCGCCCATGCCGGCGGTGATGAAAATCATGTCGGAACCTTTGATGGCTTCGGCGATCCGGTCCTTGTCCTCCATCGCCGCCTGATGACCGATCTGGGGATTTGCCCCCGCGCCCAGGCCCTTGGTCAGCCCTGAGCCTATCTGCAGGGTGGTGTTCACCTCCGAATTGTTGAGGGCCTGGGCATCTGTGTTGGCACAGATAAAGTCCACCCCTTCGATATTGCCACGCAACATGTGGGTGACGGCGTTGCCGCCGCCGCCACCGATGCCGATGACCTTGATCACTGCATTCTGGCTGTCTACATCCACTAATTCAAACATTTAACTATCTCCTTAAACAATCTGCCTGTATTGCTCCTGCCGGGGAGCTGCTTAAACACAAACCTAATTAAAAATTTCCCTGGAACCAGCTTTTCATCCGTTCCCAGGTTGCCCGCAATGCACCTTTGTTCTCGTGAGGCACATTGATTGAACTGTTTTGCTGCCCGAACAGCAGCAAGCCCACGCCTGTTGCATGGATGGGGTTGCGCACCACATCCACCAGACCGGTAACATACTGGGGAATCCCCAGACGCACCGGCATGTGAAACACTTCTTCGGCCAGATCGACCAGCCCTTCCATTTTCGAGCTGCCGCCCGTCAACACGATGCCCCCTGCCACCAGATGCTCGAAGCCGGAGCGGCGCAGCTCTTCATGCACCAGGCTCAGCAGCTCTTCATAACGGGGCTCCACCACTTCCGCTAGCGTCTGCCTGGACATGCGCCGCGGAGAACGATCGCCGATACTCGGCACCTCGATGGTCTCGTCCGCCGAAGGCAGCTTGCTCAATGCGCAGGCATACTTCAGCTTGATCTCTTCCGCATGATGGGTAGGGGTGCGCAGTGCCACGGCAATGTCGTTGGTCACCTGATCACCGGCGATGGGAATCACCGCCGTATGGCGAATGGAACCACCGGTGAACACGGCAATATCCGTCGTGCCGCCACCGATATCCACCAGACACACGCCCAATTCCTTTTCTTCTTCATCCAGTACGGAATGACTGGAGGCGATCTGCTCCAGAATCAGATCCTGCACATCCAGCCCGCAGCGACGCACACATTTGATGATGTTCTGGGCCGCACTGACGGCTCCCGTCACCATATGAACCTGGGCTTCGAGACGCACGCCACACATGCCCACCGGCTCATGGATACCTTCCTGGTTATCGATGATGAATTCCTGGGGAAGGATGTGCAGGATGCGCTGATCCGCAGGAATGGGAACCGCCCGGGCCGCGTCGATCACCCGCTCCACATCACTGGCGCTGACTTCACCGTCGTTGATTCCGACAATGCCGTGGGAATTGAGACTGGACACATGACTGCCCGCAATACCCGCATACACCGATTCGATTTCGACACCGGACATCAGCTCAGCCTCTTCCACGGCACGCTGTATGGACTGCACTGTGGACTCGATATTCACCACCACACCCTTCTTCAGGCCATGGGATGGGTTGCTGCCAATGCCAATAATCTCGATTTCGTTGCCTGCCGTGACTTCACCGACGATGGCCACCACCTTGGATGTGCCGATATCCAGACCCACGATTATGTTCTTGCCCGACTTTCTCATCAGCCTTTTTCCTCTGACCGCCAGCTCACAGCGAAACCCTGCTCATAGCGCAGGTCCACTCGCAGGGGCCGCTTTTCCGATTGCTCCAGTGCAGAGTAGACAGCCAGCAAACGCCGTATCCTCTTGTCCATTTGTTCCTTTCCCACGACGATGGTCGTACCATCCGCCAGCTTCAGACGCCATTCTCCGCGTCTGTCCAGCCTGACGTCACGAATGGACTTTCCCTGTTGCCGGAATGCCTTCTGCTCCGTGATAAAAAAATCCAGCATCAAACGCGCCTTGTCTTCATCACCCTCGAAGCGCAGGGGCGGTGGCTTGCCCATGCCTTTTTTCGGACGAAACACCTCGCCCCGTTCATTGAGCAACGCATCTGCTCCCCAGAGGGCGATGGGTTTCTGTTCCACCACTTCGACCACCAGCTTATCTGGCCAGACCCGTGTCACTTTTGCTTCCGCAACCCAGGGAGCACTCAGCGCCGCATCACGCAATTTGTTCAGATCAACACTGAAGAAGCCCCCATCAATGGCTTTCACCAGCACCTGCTGCAGGCTGACTTTGTCCAGATTGCGGAATTCATTCTTGATCTGGATACTGTGGATGGGCAATGTGTGGGGATGCAGAAAATAACCAGCCAGCACATAGATGCCTGCACCACTCACCAGCGCAAAACCCGCCAGCATCCACAGGCGCCAATGCCGTTTCCAGGTGTTGGTTTTCTTTCCTTTCACTGCCTTTGCTCCAGGGTGCCGGCAAGGATGCGCTCCACCAGTTCAGGAAAATCCATGCCCGCCGCCTTTGCCGCCATGGGTACCAGGCTGTGATCCGTCATGCCAGGCACCGTGTTGGCCTCCATCAGCCAGGGCTGACCAGCTTCGTCCACCATGATGTCCACCCGCCCCCAGCCGGAGCCATCCACAGCACGAAATGCCCGCAGGGCAAGTTCCTGTATGCCAGATTCCGCCCCTTCAGATAAACCACTGGGAATGAAGTAACCCGTGGTATCTGTTTCATATTTAGCGGCGTAATCGTAGATCTCGTGGGGCGTTTCCAGCCGGATTACCGGCAGCGCCTCACCATCCAGAATGGTCACCGTATATTCGTTGCCTTCGATCCAGCGTTCGGCCAGCACCTCCTGATCGAATTGCCGTGCCATCACCCAGCCCCGCTGCAATGCACCGGCATCTTCCACCCGGCTGATACCGATGCTGGAACCTTCATGCACCGGCTTGACCATGAGGGGAAACCCCAGGGCACCGGCGGAATCCAGATCATCTTCATCCTTTATCAGGATGTATTCTGGCGTCGGCAATCCCATACCCGACCACAAGCGCTTGCTGCGGGCCTTGTCCATGGCCAGGGCAGAACCCAGCACGCCGGTACCGGTATAGGGTATTTCCAAGGTTTCCAGAACACCCTGGATGACACCGTCTTCTCCACCGCGACCGTGGAGCACGATGAAAACACGGTCAAAGCTCCCAGTCTTGAGCACTGCACAGATATCCCTGCCCACATCGATGCCATGAGCATCTATGCCCCGCGCCTGCAGCCCGCCCAATACCGCAGCTCCGCTCATGAGAGACACGTCCCGCTCGGCCGACCAACCGCCCATGAGCACAGCTACCCTGCCAAATTCTCGTGCTCGGACAGTCATGCAGCATCACCCACGATATGCACTTCGGTCTGCAGGCGAATGCCGGATCGCTGCTCAACGATCTGCTGCACATGCCGGATCAGCGCTTCGATATCCGCAGCGGTCGCAGAACCGGTGTTGATGATGAAGTTGGCATGTTTTTCCGACACCTGTGCGCCGCCCAGCCGGAACCCCTTCAGCCCCGCCGCCTCGATCAGCCGGGCAGCGTAGTCTCCAGGCGGATTGCGGAAAGTGGAACCGGCGCTGGGCTGCCCCACCGGCTGCGTGGCGTTACGCTGCTTGAGCAGCCGCTGCACTTCCTGACGCTCGGCATCCACGTCACCGGGCTCCAGCTGCAGTTCACAGCCCACGAACCATTCCTCTCCCGGCGTGGTAACTTCCCGGTAGGCCACTTTGTATTCCAGGGGTGTGCGGCGACGCACCACACCCTGGCGATCGATGGTTTGCACGTTGATCACCCGCTGCCAGGTTTCTCCGCCAAAGGCGCCGGCATTCATGGCCAGCGCGCCGCCCATGGTGCCGGGAATGCCGGACAGAAACGCCGCGCCGCACAATCCGGCTCGCGCCGCATGTCTGGCCACCAGCGCAGTTGGCGCACCGGCTCCTACACGCAGGCGATTGCCATCGATGGTTTCGATTTCGTCCAGGCGACCGCGGGTGGCGATCACCGTACCCGCGAATCCGCCATCGCGCACCAGCAGGTTGCTGCCCAGCCCCAGCCACAGGATCTGTTCGGAGGCCGGCAATGACTTCAGGAAGTCCGATAAATCCGCCACATCCGATGGCTGAAAGTAATAACGCGCCGGCCCGCCCACCCGCCAGGTGGTGTGATTTGCCATCATTTCATCAAAAAGCAACATCGTGTGATGAGGCGCTATGTCAACGCTGCTCCTCATGACGCTTCCTCCTTTGTTCCACGGCGCCAGGCTGAACAACCTTCAATTGCCTGATCACCCTGTTCTTTTCCAGAACCATGTTTCCCAGCTGGCGTGCCGCCAGCGATTCACCGCATCCCATATGCAAATATCTGATCATGTCCCGTTGTTTCATTTGCACCATTCCCCCGACAGCCTGGCTGCCATTTGTCCAATATCACCGGCACCCATCATGAGCACGATGTCACCGGCACGCACCACACCTTTCAGTACCTCCGGCAGACCCTGCAAATCGCCCACGAATACCGGATCGGTTTGCCCCCGCGCCCGGATCGCACGGCTCAGAGCCCGGCCATCCGCATCCGCCAGCACCTTCTCACCTGCGGGATAGACTTCCGCCAGCACCAGTAGGTCTGCCTCTGACAGAACCTGCACAAAATCCTCGAAGGAGTCCCGGGTGCGCGAATATCGATGAGGCTGAAATACCAGTACCATGCGGCGCTCCGGCCAACCTTCCCGCACGGCCGCGATGGTCGCCGCCACTTCCCGCGGGTGGTGGCCGTAATCATCCACCAGCATGAAGGTGCCATCTCCAAAATCACAGTTTTCGTAGACCTGAAACCGACGGCCGATGCCTGCAAAATCCGCCAGGGCCTTGTGAATGGCCTGCGTATCCACACCCATTTCCAGCGCCACCGCAATCGCCGCAAGCGCATTCAGAACATTGTGCATACCAGGCAGGTTGAGGCTGACGTCGAAAGGCTTGCGGCCTTTCATTTGCACATTGAAATGGCTGGTCTGCCCTTCGTAACGAATATCTGTGGCACGCAGATCAGCATCTTCGCTGGTACCATAGGTGAGCACCTGGCGCGTCACCCTGGGCAACAGCTTGCGTACCTCAGCATCGTCCACGCACAGGATGGCCAGTCCGTAGAACGGCAGGTGGTGAAGAAATTCAACGAAAGCATCCTGCAAACGGCTAAACTCACCGCCATAGGTGCCCATGTGATCCCTGTCCACATTGGTAACCACTGCCATCATGGGCAGCAGGTACAAAAAGGAAGCATCACTTTCATCTGCTTCAGCCACCAGGATCTCTCCCGTGCCCAGACGCGCGTAGCTCCCTGCCGCATTGAGCTGTCCACCGATAACGAAGGTGGGATCCAGATCGGCCTCGATGAGCAGAGTGGCGGCGAGACTGGTAGTGGTCGTCTTGCCGTGAGTGCCGGCAATGGCGATGCCATAGCGAAAGCGCATGATTTCCGCCAGCATTTCCGCCCGGGGCACCACCGGTATGCGGGCCGCCCGCGCGGCCTTCACTTCAGGATTTTCGTCCGTGACCGCGCTGGAAATGATGACCGCATCCACGCCGCTCACATGATCTTCAGCATGGCCCCTGTAAATCTTTGCCCCCTGCTCCTGCAATCGCCGGGTGGCGGCGTTGTCTGCCAGGTCAGAACCACTGACCTCATACCCAAGATTGAGCATCACCTGGGCGATACCGTTCATGCCGGAGCCGCCCACACCGACGAAATGCAGGCGGCGCATACGTCCCATGGCTTCGGCAGCATGAACTCTTGGCGTGGCATTCAGATCCTGGATATCGGTCATGACATCGCCTGCGCTTCACAATAGTCCGCCACCGTACGCGTTGCATCCGGCCTCGCCAGCTTTCTGGCGGCTTTTGCCATGGACAACAGTTTTTCACGGTCTTCCAGGAGCGCCTGCAACTGCTGCTCCAGCGTTTCCGGCCTCATTTCCGATTGCGGCATGAGCACCGCCGCACCTGCATCGACAAGATAAGCAGCGTTGCGTGTTTGATGGTCGTCCACCGCATGAGGAAAAGGCACCAGCACGGAAGCCACGCCCACCGCAGCCAACTCGGAAACTGTCAGCGCGCCGGCACGGCAGATCACCAAGTCAGCCCAAGCCAATGCCTCTGCCATATCATCGATGAATGCCGTCACCTCCGCCTGCATCTCTGCCGGATAAAGCTTTCCGGCTTCCTCCGCTTTGCCTCTTCCAGCCTGATGACGAATACGCAACGGCAAGCGCAGTTGCGCCAGCACCGGTGGAAGCTGCTGATTCAACGCCAGCGCACCCAGGGAACCGCCAACGATGAGCACGCGGCGCGCTTCATCCCGGCCCACCATGCGTAACTCCGGCGGCGCCACGGCGGCAATCTCCTCTCGCACCGGGTTGCCGGTAACCACTGCGCCCAGCTTGTCGGGGAAACTGTGGGGAAAGGCCTGCAACACCTGAGCTGCAATCTTTGCCAGCCAACGATTGGTCATGCCCGGAATCGTATTCTGTTCATGGATCACCAGGGGAATACCCAGCAAGCGGCTCACCAGCCCGCCCGGGCCGGTCACAAAACCGCCCATACCCAGCACCAGCTGCGGCCGGGTACTGCGCAGGATCTTCCCTGCCTTGCGCATGGCGCCGAGCAGACGAAAAGGCGCCAGTAGCAGGCTGGACAGCCCCTGCCCGCGAAGGCGGTAAGCTGGAATGGTATCCAGAGGAAAACCATGACCGGGCACGGTGCGTGACTCGAAACTATCAGGCGTTCCCATCCAGCGCACATCCCAGCCGCGCGCACGCATCTCCTGCGCCACGGCCAGAGCCGGGAAAACATGCCCGCCGGTACCGCCGGCCATGATGGTCATGCGCGCCACGGCATCCCCCCCGGCCCATCATTCCCTGTCCGATTTTCCCAGTGTATGCGCAGCAGCACGGCAATGGCGATGCAGGAAATAATCATGCTGTTGCTGCCATAGCTGACAAATGGCAGGGTGAGTCCCTTGGTGGGCAGCAGCCCCACATTCACGCCGATGTTGATGAAAGCCTGCAAGCCCAGCCACAGGCCGATGCCATAGGAGACATAGGCAGGGAAA
>DTXR01000488.1 GCA_012962365.1 Chromatiaceae bacterium
GACAGGAAGGTATTGTCCGGGGCGATGTCGAACAACTGCAGTGCGGCGTGAATATTCCAGATGATATTGTGATGGCTGAGCATCACACCCTTGGGTCGGCCGGTGGTTCCGGAAGTGTAAACGATGGTTGCGAGCTCTTCTGCTGCGGTTTCTGCGGTGGCGAGATCCAGCGTATAAGGTTCTTTTGGCAGCCAATCTTTCAATAATTTCAGCTTATCATGTTGGGCATCGATTTCGTTCAGGGAAACGATGGTGTGTACGCTGGTAAGTTCGTCGATGGAACCTTTCAGCGTGTCCCATTGTTCCAGACCTTCGATGACTAGCAGGGAAGCACTGCAGTCGTTGCAGATCCATGTGATGTTTTCCGCCCGGTCGTTCATGAACACGGGCACCAGTACCAGCCCGAGCCCCAGTGTGGCCTGGTCGCACAGCACCCATTCCCAAGCGTTGTGGCACATGATGACCACCCGCTCTCCGGTTTGCAGGCCCGTTTTTTCCATGGCTTTCTGCCATCGTGTCACTTCCCGGGCGGTTTCCAGCCAGCTGTGTTCATGCCACTGCCCGTCGGCCTCTTCGTATTGCACGTAGGCAACGGTATCAGGTGTACGCTCGACGCGTTGCCGGAATAGTGCAGCCAGTGTGGGGCCTTCCTTCAGGGTGATGAGCGTGTTGCTACTCATGCGTGTCTCCTATGTCTGGAAATCCTCCCAACCCGGGTCGGGAGTGAAGCGATTACCATAAGTGTATTCCAGTTTCCTCAATTTGCTGAGAATTTCTTCTATGCCGGTGTTTTTGGCGTAGTGCATGGGGCCACCGCGAAAGGGGGCAAATCCGGTGCCGAAGATAATGCCTGCATCCAGCAGGTCGGCATCAGTCACGATCCCTTCGCGCAGGCAGGCCATGGATTCGTTGACCAGCCGCAGGATCATCCGGTCGGCATAATGATCCTGTTTTTCTGTGGCAGGCCGGTGAGCCTCCTTCTGTGCCTTGCCCTTTTTCCAGACATAGAAACCCTGCCCGGTTTTCCTGCCAAGGTGACCGGCTTCGACCCGGTGTCTGAGGTTTTCCGGCACCGGGTTATGCAGTGTTTCAGACAGCTTTTCCGCCACAGACAGACAGATGTCCAGCCCCACGGTATCTGCCAGTTCCACCGGCCCCATGGGCATGCCAAAATGGGTGGCCGCCTGATCGATATCGACGGCGGCTATGCCTTCTTCAAGCAGGGTAACTGCTTCCAGCAGATAAGGCATGAGTACCCGGTTGACCAGGAAGCCGGGATGGCTTTTCACTGGGAGAGGGAGTTTACCGATGGCCTTGGTGAAGCTGCTGGCGTCGGCAATGAGTTTGGGGGCATTACCCGCTTGGGTGACGATTTCCACCAGGGGCATTTTCGCCACAGGATTGAAGAAATGCAGACCGATGAGCCGATCAGGCTGCTGCAGATTTTCGGCCAGCTTCTCCAGCGGAATACTGGAGGTGTTGGTAGCCAGTATGGCGGTCTCTTTCAATTGCGGCTCCAATACCTTGTAGAGCGATTGCTTGGCGTCGATGTCTTCGAAGATGGCTTCGATCACCACGTCGGCTTTCTTGATGCCTTCCCCCCGGTGATCGGCAATCAGGCGATCTGCGGCGTTCTGTACACGATAGGGGTCCCGGAGTTTTTTACGGAACAGACCCTGTGCGCGACTGATCGCCCGACCAAGATATTCCGGGGCGCGATCCTGCAGCGTTACATCGATTCCCTTCAGTACGCACCAGGCAGCGATATCACCGCCCATCACGCCACCCCCGATGACATGCACATGCCTGGCTTTGAAATCACGCTTTTCTGCCAGCCCTTTGAGACGATCCTGCAACAGAAAGACGCGAATCAGATTCTGTGCCGTTTCGCCCGTGAGGAGTGATGCGACCTGCCGGGCTTCGCTGGCATACATCCCGGCCGGTTGCCCGGCGGTTTTCTGCCAATGACTGATCAGTGCATCCGGTGCAGGATAATGTGAGCGGCGCACACGTCTGGCGACCTGGCTGCGCAGGATACGGGCAACCAAAGGTCTCAGTACGGCATTGCCGGGAAGACGCTTGCCTAATGGCGGTCGCCAGGCCGGTGGTTGCTCGTTTATCAGCTGGCGGGCTGCGTTTTTCAGCTGCCGCCGGGGAAGGGCATGGTCCACCAGGTGCAGACGTTTGGCAGCACGGGCGCTGACGGCACGGCCGGACAGCATCAACTGCATGGCAGGCAGGTGGCCCAGAAGCCGGGTGCTGCGTACGCTGCCGCCGAAGCCTGGGAAGATACCCAGGCGCACTTCGGGAAAGCCAAGCCGGGTGGCGGGGTCGGTGCTGGCGATGCGGTAACGACAGGCCAGTGCCAGTTCCAGTCCACCTCCCAGGCAGTAGCCGTGGATCAGCGCCACGCTGGGAAATGATAGCGCTTCCAGACGATGAAAAATGTCATGGGCGCGCAGGATCAACTTGTGCGCTTCTTCGGGGGAGGCGATGGCTGCAAACGCCTTCACATCGGCGCCGGCAATGAAGCCGCCGTCTTTCGCTGACAGGATCACCAGTCCTTTGGGGTGTGTCTGGGCAATGTTGATCAGCTGCTCATCGAAGGCTTCCAGCGCTTCGCTGGTAAGGACATTAGTGGTGGCATCTGCTGTATCGAAGTACAGCCAGGCAATCTGTTGTTCGTCATGTTCGACGCGGAAGTAGTGATTCATGATGCCGCCCTCTCTATCAGCATGGCGCCGCCCTGGCCGCCGCCGATGCACAGGCTGGCCATGCCTCGTCCGGCCTGTTTGCGTTCCAGCACCTTCAACAGGTGAAGGACGATGCGAGCGCCGCTGGCGCCTACCGGGTGGCCCAGGCTGATGCCGCCGCCGTCTATGTTGAGGCGTTCTTCTGGGATGGGTGAGAAGGCTCGCTTCAATCCAAGCGCATCGGAACAGAACGACTCGTCCTGCCATGCCTTCCCGCAGGCGAGTATCTGTGCGGCAAAGGCTTCGTTGATTTCCCAGTAGTCGATGTCTCCGCTGTCGAAGCCATGGCGCTGGAGGATGGGTGCCATGGCGTGTACAGGCCCCAGGCCCATGCGGGCAGGGTCGAGTCCGGCCCATTGGCTGTCTAGGATGCGCCCCAGCACTGGCAGCCGGTGTTTTTCGACGGCTTTGGCCGATGCCAGCAGCAGACAGGCTGCGCCATCGGTGATCTGGGCGCTGTTGCCGGCGGTAACCTTGCCGAAAGGCCGGTCGAACACAGGTTTGAGTCGGGAAAGTTTGTCCAAGGTACTGTCGGGTCGTACACCATCGTCTGTGGCATAGACGTTGCCATGGCTGTCGTACAGCGGCACGATTTCCTGCAGATGGCCAGCTTCCATGGCCTGGGCCAGCCTTTCATGGCTGCGAATGGCATAGCGATCCATGCTTTCCCGGCTGATGCCAAAATCTTCCGCCAGTTGCTCTGCTGTCTGTCCCATGGACAGGCCGACGACAGGGTCGGTCAGGCCGCGCAGGATGGCAATGACCGGTTTGAAATGCGAGGCTTTGAGCTTGCCTATTGTGCGCAGTCGGGCAGAGAGGCTGCGTGCCCGGTTCCATTGTGCCAGCCAGGCGACCATGTCCTGGTTGAGCAGCAGGGGGTGATGGCTCATGGCCTCGGTGCCGCCGGCCAGAACCAGATCCGCCCTGCCGGTGGCGATATCCATGACAGCACTGTCCAGAGCCTGCATGCCCGAGGCGCAGTTACGCTGTACGCTGAAAGCGGGCACCTTTTCGCCGCAGCGCAGCCGCAGGGAAATGACCCGTGCGATGTTGGCTTCATCCGGGCCGGACGAAACACAGCCGAAAATGACCTCGTCCAGTGCGGCGGGCTCGAAGGGCATCCGCAGCAGCAGCTGCCGGGCAGCGGCCACCGCCAGGTCACTGGCGCGGAAAGGGCCCGGGGGGCCGCCCGCCTTGAGTTGCGGTGTGCGGCAGCCATCCACCACAAACACGGGTTGCTGCTGCAAACGCTCGAAATGTGCTGAGTTGTTCATGGTTCAGGCCACCTGGTCGCTGGTTGGGGATTCGTTATCCAGCAGGTACTGCTTGCCGTAGTTTTCGAAGCTGTCCACGGCAATCACCCTGCGGCGCAGCATGCGCATGATCTCCAGCGCCTTCAGCTCCTCCTCTGAGATCAGCCCCTTTTCCATGGCTTCCCGCGCCTGGGCGATCTTGTCTTTCCCGGCTATCACGCCGGATCGCCGGGCGCCACGCAGGGTTTTTTCGATGGGTGCAACGACAGCTGCCTGCTCGAACGCCTGCTCGATGATGCCCTGGCGGAAGCGTTCGTCGTCGGTGATGAAAATGCCCCGGGTCAGCCTGTCCCTGCTCTCGGAGGGGGTGAGCAGCATGTCTGCCGCCCGGTGGCTCATGCGGTCATCGGGTTCCGTGTAGGGATATCCGCTAGGGAACAGCACGACCCTGAGTATCCAAGCCAGGGGACGGAACGGCAGGTTGCGGATCAGGAGGCGCAGGCTTTCCTGCATACGATAGAAGGAATTTTCGCAAGCCCACTGCAACAGGGGCAGATCCTCATCGGGGCGACCGTCATCCTCGAACTGTTTGAGAACCGCCGATGTCAGATACATTTCGCTCAGCACGTCGCCAAGGCGAGCGGACAGGCGTTCCTTGCGTTTCAGTGCGCCCCCCAGGGTCATCATGGCCGTGTCGGCGGCAAGGGCGAATGCTGCGCTCATCCAGTTGAGCTGCTGGTAGTAGCGCTTGGCAGCTCCGCTCACAGGCGACTGGGAGAGCCGGCCACGGGTCAGTCCAAGGAACAGGCTGCGGGCGATATTGCCCAGCAGGAATCCCAGATGACCAAATACGGCATGGTCGAAATCAGCTACGGCTTTGGCACGATCCGGGTTTTGTGCAGCGGTGAATTCCTTGATGATCCAGGGGTGGCAGCGCATGGCACCCTGACCGAAGATGATCATGCTGCGGGTGAGAATATTGGCGCCTTCCACGGTGACGGCGATGGGCAGCGCCTGGTAGGTGCGGCCGACGAGGTTGGAGGGTCCCAGGCAGATGCCGCTGCCGGCGTGGATGTCCATGGCGTCGTTGATCACCTGGCGGTAGCGTTCGGTCAGATGATATTTGATAATGGCGGAGATGACAGAGGGCTTCTCTCCCACGTCCAGTGCGCTCAAGGTGAGTTTGCGTGCCGCATCCATCTGGTAGGTCAGCCCGGCGATGCGTGCCAGTGCTTCCTCGATGCCTTCGAAGCGGCCGATGGGCATGTTGAACTGCTGGCGTATGGCGGCGTAGGCGCCGGTGTAGCGGCTACTGACCTTGGCGGCGCCCACGGACAATGCTGGCAGGGAGATGCCGCGGCCTTCGGCCAGGGATTCCACCAGCATGCGCCAGCCCTTGCCGATGTATTGCTGTTCGCCGATGAGCTGACTCATGGGGATGAATACATCCTTGCCCCAGTTCGGGCCGTTCTGGAAAGGAATGTCGATGGGGATATGACGGGCACCGATGGTGACCCCCGGTGTGTCTCTGGGAACCAGCGCCAGGGTGATACCCAGATCTTCTTTCGCTCCCAGCAAATGGTCGGGATCGTAGAGACGGAATGCCAGGCCGATGAGGGTGGCCACCGGCCCCAGGGTGATATAGCGTTTTTCCCAGGTGAGGCGCACGCCGAGCACGGTTTTGCCCTGCCATTGACCCTGTGTGACGATGCCGCTGTCCGGCAATGCCCCGGCATCACTGCCTGCATCCGGGCCGGTCAGGGCAAAGCAGGGGATCTCTTCGCCGCGGGCCAGTCGGGGCAGATAGTATTCACGCTGCGCCTGTGTGCCGTAATGCAGCAGCAGTTTTCCCGGCCCCAGGGAGTTTGGCACCATCACGGTTACTGCTGCCACGATGCTGCGGCTGGAAAGCTTCATCACCACTTCCGAATGTGCCTGGGCGGAAAACCCCAAGCCGCCGTATTCCTCCGGGATGATGAGCCCGAAAAACCCCTTCTGCTTGATGAAGTCCCATACATCCGGGGGTAAATCCTGATCCTCGTGGCTGATCTTCCAGTCATCCAGTATCTCGCACAGCGTTTCCACCGGGCCGTCGAGAAACGCCTGTTCACGCTCCGAAAGATGGGGGCGGGGCGTGTTGAGCAGTTTCTCCCAGTCCGGCCTGCCGCTGAACAGTTCAGCATCCCACCAGATGCTCCCCGCTTCCAGGGCTTCCCGCTCGGTGCGGGACATGGCGGGCATGACCTTGTGGAACTGTTTCAGCAGCCGGGTGGTGATGATCCTGCGCCGCATGACCGGTACACCCAGAACCAGGATCAGGGTGGCTGTGATCAGCCACAGGGGCGTGGAAACATACCACTGGATATCGGTTGCCAGCGTGATGGCGACCAGGGAACTGATGAGAACCGCAATCCACAGGCTGGCGCCTGCGCCCTGATATGCCAGATACCAGACGACGGCCAATGTGCTGATGAGTCCGATAAACCACATGATCACAGCTCCTTCCGGTCAAGGCCGGCAAAATGAATGGCTCGATGGAGGTAGTTCTCTCGGGGAGCGTCCATATTTTTCTGCGGAGGGGGCGTGGAAAGTGGGCGAGGAGGCGGTTGCTCATCCACAAAATCGCCGTCCCTGTCCCAGGGCAGCCGCCGGTACAGTCCTATGTCGTTCATGCCCAGAAAGGGGTACTTGATGATGCTAAAATAAGGGGAGTAGTCGAAATCCCGGGGGGCGAACAGCTTGGGATTGCGTTTGAATAGCCTCAGGCTGCCATCTTCGCCACGGTCGATGAAAGGCAGAATTGGGAAATCCACCTGGCTGAAAGCTTCTGCCAGCAGTGTCGAGCAAACCGTACGAGTGGCATCACCGGCATTGTGCTGGAAAAGGCTGGAGCGCCAGCGGCGGGGCAGAATCGCCCAGGGAAAGAAAAATCTTGCCAGATCCAGCACCTGCCGCAGGTCGTAGTCGTTACCCAGCTTGCCTATGGCATGGCCGAGGACCTTTTGTGAGTCGTCGGCGGACAGCCCTTCGGGGCGACAGATACGCAGATGCTCGTGTTTGTAGTAGGACAGGGGGGTGATTACCGTGCCTTTGCCCAGAACGGCTTCCAGCAGAAGCTGTTCTTCGGGATCGCCTTCGAAATTTGCTTCGATGCAGACCCGCAGATGGGGGTCACGAATATCGAAGATCCGCCCAAGGTACAAGGCCGAATGACTCCAGGGACTCTGGGTAATCAATTGAATGACGCCCGACACATGGCTGCGCCCTTCCACTAGCAGAACATCGCAGGGGCGCAATTCAAACCGTAAGCGATTGAAATCGCACAACGGCGTCTCTGGCACGGGGCCATCCCGTGTTAGCCAACCCATCACCCGCTGACTGATTTTTTGTTTGAATGTGTTCATTTCGGTCAATCCGGTTTCTTTCAAGTATAGACCGTCGAAATTATTTTTTTGTTTTAGGATGACAGGATTAATTTTTAGATTGGGTAATTTATTGGTATCAGGGCATGTAAGTATCAAAAAAACATATAAAATAATTGTCAGTAAATTAATAGTATAATCGTCTTAATTGAGTTATCTGGTTGGATCTGTTAGGGTTTCACCAGAGTTTGAATAGTGACAGTTATGGGCACCCAGCTGACGCGCACTGTCAACTCTGTGATGCTTCTCACATTTGTTGTTACGAATGTCCTCTACTATGTGAAAGGAAACTCAACAACTTGATGATGCCGCTGGTTTCGGAGTTCACATGGCCAATGCCGATAAGATTGTATATCTGGAAAAATCCCTAGAGGGGCAAGCGCCTAAAGCTAAGATGGGAAAATACAGCGTTCAGGCAGAAGCCTGCCAGACCATGATGTTGCAGGCAATCGAACCTCTGGTTCACAACCTGTTTTCCCAGGCGGACGATGATTTATATCGTCTGGCAGAAAACTCCACCAGCAATGCACGTCAGACCCTGTTCTTTGATGCCATGCGCGGGTTCCGGATTTTTCAGGAAAAAGCAGAGAAATCCTATATCAGGCTATTGCAGAATACCTTTACGTCGTTTTGGGCAGGAAATTCCTCCGTATCTTTTTTCTCTGAGCAGTCATTGTTAACGGATGACGAGGAGTTTTCCCTGGTGGAAAAGGACGAGCTCGAAGAAGAACTTGCGGTAACCTCCATGGCTTCCCGAGCGATTGCAGACTATCACCGGGATCTGCATACGCTGAATAAGCGTTTTGCCCACATGCTTGATGTCGAATCCATCGATGGAGAGGAAAATCCGGCAGGTCCGACGGCGCTCTCCCAGATATTTCGTGTCGTACTCGATGATTGGGAGACTGAAGAGGTGCTGGCCCGTATCGTTGTGTACAAGTGCTTCGAAAAATCTGTACTTGCCAATCTGGGCGATGTCTACGAGAGTATGAACCTGTACCTGGCCGAAAAAGGGGTTTTGCCCGAGCTGAGCCAGCAGCGCTCCAGGGGCTGGTCCAGAAGCCGTCCTTCCAGACAAGCGCCGACGGGCCGACCTGCTCAGGATGATTCGGTTCCCGATGCAGTTGCTTCTGAAGTTGC
>DTXR01000489.1 GCA_012962365.1 Chromatiaceae bacterium
GCTGCTGCTTCCTCACAGACGAGCAGTATGCCGTCAAGCTGCAGGATCTGTGGAAATCCCGTGGCAGCAAACAATATGAAATGGACGACATCATGCTGCTCAAAGTCGGGCGCCACATTCGCCCGGAACCCGGTTACAAGCTCATCATTTCTCGGGAAGAAGGCGAGGGCAAGTTTCTGCAGGGTTATCGCAAGCAATACCCCAGCATCAAGACCATCAGCCACCCCGGCCCACTGTGCCTCATCGACGGTGATTTCGCCGACGAACAGATCGAAAAAGCGGCACGTATCGTAGCCCGTTACAGTCAGGGCAAGCATGCCGAAGAAGTGGAGCTGGAATACCGGGATACGCAGGGCAACACCCGCCAGGTGAAGGTCAGGCCCCTGCCACCCCACGAGTTGAAGAAGGAGTGGGTGGTATGAGTCGCTATCAAATCGACTGCCGCCGCCTGCTCTGCCCCATGCCGGTCATCCGTGTACAGGACAGGATTGCGGAACTGCAGCCGGGCGACGAACTGGAAGCCGTCTGCACCGATCCGGGCGTGATGCAGGACATACCCGCCTGGTGCCGCATCAATGCTCACCTGGTGCTGGAGCAGCGGGAAGATGATGATGAGTACATTCTGCTTATCCGGGTACAGGGCAACCCCACATGAGCGATGCACCCCTGATTGGCTCTGCAGAACACCGGGAGCAACGCCGCCTGGCATCCAGTCGGGTGGCCGTCGTGGGCGCCCTGGTCAATCTGGTTCTCAGCGCACTGAAAGTGATTGCAGGTGTCATCGGCAACTCCCAGGCTCTGATTATCGACGGCATCCACTCCCTGTCGGATCTTCTTACCGACATTCTGGTACTGGTCGCCTCACGCCACGCCTCCCACGGTCCAGATGAAAGCCACCCTTATGGCCACGGCCGCTTCGAAACCGCTGCCACCCTGGCTCTCGGTGCTTTTTTGGTGCTGGTCGCCGGGGGCATCATGTGGGATTCCGTGGAACGCCTCCTGCACACCGCAGATGCCCAGACACCCACGGCCATTGCCCTGTATGCCGCCCTGTTTTCCATACTGGCCAATGAAGGACTGTATTGGTACACGCTTTTCGTGGCGCGGCGCATCGACTCCAAGTTACTGCGTGCCAATGCCTGGCATCACCGCTCGGATGCGGTTTCCTCCATCGTGGTACTCATCGGCGTGGCCGGCGCCATGCTGGGGCATGGCTGGCTGGATCTGGCCGCCGCACTGATCGTCGGCGCCATGGTCGCCAAAATCGGCTGGGATCTGGGCTGGGGCGCCATGCGTGAACTGGTCGACGAATCCCTGGAGGAAGAAAAGGTCGGGGAAATCCAGGGGATCATCAGGGATATTCCCGGCGTCAGTTCCCTGCACATGCTGCGCACCCGTCGCCAGGGTCACGAGGCCATGGCCGACGTACATGTCCAGGTCAGCCCCTGGATCTCGGTATCCGAGGGGCACATGATCGCCATTGCAGTTGAGGAACGAATCAAGGCCGGCATCGAAGAGATCACCGACGTGACCGTTCACATCGACCCCGAAGACGATGAAACCATGCCGACTTGCAAGGGGCTACCCCTGCGCCACGAAGTGGAATCACAACTTCGGGAAGCCTGGCAGGAACTGGGCTGCCTGGGCCGGGAAGAGCGCATCCTGCTGCACTACCTTGGCGGCCGTATCAACCTCGATGTTTTCTTCCCCCTGGCTTGCTACCAGAGTCCGGAAGCGGCAATCGAGTTGCAGAAAAGCCTTCAGCAGGCCCTGGGCGATTACCCTGATTTCGGCGAAGTACGCCTCTACTTTGGCGCAGAAACGCACCTTAATGGTGCGCAATAACCACTCTTTGCACCCACATGGTGCGCCCATGCGCATCTTTTATCGCGAGAGCCTTCAGCCCACGCTGTATAAAATTCCTTATACAGCCCATACAAGCATTCACACTTGACCTGCGCACCCCAAGAGTGGCATGGTTCATGCACTAAAAACCAGGGCTTTTATGTGACCGGCACCGAAAAAGCCGTTTTTCGCCGGTTCATTTTGTTTTTTTAATACCA
>DTXR01000490.1 GCA_012962365.1 Chromatiaceae bacterium
ACTGGGCAAAGTGAGCCTGGACGGAACTAAGATAAAAGCCAATGCCAGTAAACACAAAGCGATGAGCTGGGGTTATGCGAACAAGCTGGAAGATCAATGACGAAAAGAAGTGCAGGAACTGCTGAAGAAGGCAGAACAGGCAGATGCCGAAGATGAGCCTGAGATGGACATACCGGATGAGCTGGCACGCCGGGAAGACAGGCTGGCGGCGATAAAAAAAGCAAAAGAAGAAATTGAACGACGAGCACAAGAACGCTTTGAAAAGGAACAGGCTGAGTATGAAGCTAAATGCCAGCAACGCAAAGATAAAGAAGTACAGAGCGGCAGGCAACCCAGAGGGCCTGAGCCAAAACCACCGGTGCCTGGACCACAGGATAAAGACCAGATGAACTTTACCGATAGTGAGTCACGCATCATGCCTTCTTCAGAGGGGTTTGTGCAGGCTTATAATGCCCAGGCAGCGGTCGATATTGATACCCATCTGATTGTGGAAAATCACATCACACAACAATCCAATGATAAGTTGGAAGTTGAACCGACTTTAAAAGGGTTAAAGGCTACTGAAGAACAAGTGGGCAAAGTCGATAGTTTACTGGCAGATGCCGGTTACTTCAGCTCTGATAATGTTGCGCATTGTGAAGAAGCAGAAATAACGCCTTATATTTCAGATCATCGAGAACGGCATAATCTGACTTGGGATGAACGATTCAAAGAGCCACCACCGTGCCCACAAGATGCCGATGCCGTGACGGTCATGGCGCACCGATTAAGAACCGTCGAGGGTAAAGAAATTTATGCTAAACGCAAATCGACTGTAGAAACCGTGTTTGGCATCATCAAGGAAGTGCTCGGATTTCGACGATTTCACCTGCGAGGGATGGATGCTGCGCAAGGTGAGTGGAATCTGGTGTGTATGGCGTGGAATATGAAGCGAATGTATGCACTGGTAAGCTGAGAAATGAATGAGAAAAGCGGTGTTCTGAGAAAGCACCCTTGTTTATGTGTGCGGCATGGTTTAATAAAGCAAAAATCTGAGTCGTCACTCAAATCGGTGAAATTTGTCTTACCGCTGTTCACGTTAAACCCGACAGACTCCTAGCAGAGTACGGATGGCCTGGTTAAGGGATGCCAGGGTAAAAAAAGTCTGATGGCGCAGACGCGCCATGATCCATCGCTCGACGATTTGCACGGCCACTTCGGCTTTGGCTTTATCTTTGGGTTTTTACGGACGTGCGGGCACGATGGCCGTTTGATAATGCGCAGCGAGTTGTTGATAGCTGGGGTTAATCTCCGGCTCGTAACGATGCGTCTTACGTACCGCACTTTTTAAATTATCAGGAACAACGATCTGTGGTACCCCACCAAAAAATTCAAACGCTTTGACATGGACATGCAGCCAGTCTACCTGCTTCTGGCTCCAGCTGGCGCAGGCAAAAGTGTAGTTGGAAGCGCCCAGCACGGCAACAAAAACCTGTGCAGTACGGATTTCCCCGGTGTCGGGATTAACCACCGCCATTGTGGGGCCGCACGCAGTAGTCTACGAATAGTTTTTCACCGGCAACATGTACCTGGCGCATGCTGCGTTTCTGGCAGCCAAGCCATAACTGATAACGGTGGCAGAACTGAGCATAACTGTAGCCGTCCGTTGGATGCTGTTGGCGATACTCTTGCCAGAGCAACTGTTTCGTTACCTCCTTTTTTTTCAAATCATACTGAACGGTAGGAAAATCCGGTTCGCTAAAGCGACGTTGCCCGGTTGTTGATTGGCTTGGAAACAGTAACCTTGCGAGTTCCCGTTCACCCATATCGGCAGGAATCGGCCAGCCGACTTCAGCCTGTTTGGCGCGGCTGAGATAATCAGCCACAGTACCGTAGCCAATATTAAGTGCCTGAGCGACAGCACGATTGCTTAATTTAGCTTCGTGATGAAGCCGTAGAATATCTTTGATTTTACGCATTGTTAACCTCTTTTTTGCCACTGCTGTTACTCTCTACTTTTAAAAAGTCAGAAGCGTAGCAGTATTTAAGTTAAATCAACGCGTTGGAAAGGCTTTTGAGACGTTTTAACCAGCGATTCTGGATACTGATCACTGATTCTGGAAATGCAGAAAAAAGTGATCGAATAAAACCAGAATCAGTGATCGGTTTGTTCCAGAATGGGTGATCGGGTAAAACCAGAATCAGTGATCAGATTGCACCAGAATATGCACCAATCATTGTTTTCATCATAATCTCTCCACTTACCTTGTTCATGCAGCCTCAG
>DTXR01000491.1 GCA_012962365.1 Chromatiaceae bacterium
AGACACGGCAACGTATGGGTTCTGGAGCCATTGTATGGAAGCCTGGCCTGAAGGTTAATAAGGACTGGCCGGTGTAATTTTGGGTATGCTTCCTACCCATGCTGCATAAGGCCAGGTGTTTGTTGTATCAGCCTGGTTTATACTACAGTGAGGACAAGAAGGCGTTCAGTGACAGCTTGCGATCCTTGATGTTGAGCTTCTTGCGGATGTTCTTGCGGTGCGTCGAAATCGTCAGATCCGAAAGATTGAGCAGAGATGCAATCTCCTTGGTCTGTTTGCCTTCTCTGATAAGGTTGGCTACCTGGATTTCCACCGGTGTGAGCTTCATCTGCAACAGGTCATGGTTGTTGATCAGTGATTCGGAAACCTGCTTGAGATTGGCGATGAGCATGTCAACAATACTTTGCTGGTTTTCCGTGAGCGTGGTTTTCTGCAGCCGCTCGGCAAAGGGAATCACCAGGCTGTTGATGTTGTTGAGAATGTTCTTTTCAGTTTCCTTGCTGTCCTGTTGTTGCTGGGTCATGAGTACGCGTAGAGCGGTGAGGGTTTCGGCCAGTTCGCGGGTTTTTTCCGCTACCTGTTCCTGTAATTGTTTGCGCAGACGGAACAATTCCACATGAGTGTTGACCCGGGACAGCAACTCTTCTGAATGTATGGGTTTGCAAATATAGTCCACACCGCCGGCATCGAAGGCCTTGATTTTGTTTTCCTGCTCCTCGTAGCCACTCACGAAGATGACGGGGATATCTGCCAGTGCCTCGAATTTCTTCAGCTCGCCGCAGAGACTGTAGCCATCCATACCCGGCATGTTGATGTCGAGAAGAAACAATTCAGGGGGGCTGGATTGGGCTATTTTCAGGGCGAGGCCGCTTTCCTTGGCTGCGCGGACGCGGTGCCCCCGGTCGGTGAGCAGTTTGCTCAGCAGGTGAATCATGTCGGGGTTGTCATCGACAACCAGAATATCGGCTGATTGGGCTGTAGTGTTCATAGATTTACCAGTAGATTTTTCAGCCCTGAGGAGGCCGAGTCGAAGTCAAAGTTTTCAAGGTCATCCTGGATGTTTTTGAGTTCACCGATGAGCGTATTGTCGATTGTCTGCGCAAGCAGCGTGTTCAATTCGGTTACCGCCTGGACATTGTATTTTTCCGTCAGATTCAGCAGAGTGTTGAGTCTTTTCGTCAGATCGATATCTGAGTGCTGGTCGTTGTTGCCGGTTGCCGTCTGCACTTCCTCTAGCTGATCAATGTGCGTGACGAGATCATCCAGCATGGTCGCTGTGCTGGCCAGTTGGCTGTGGAGGTCGTCCAGGGCGCTTTCCGCTGGTTCGGGTGCATTTGCCGGGCTATCACCGGATAGTGCTCTGAAGGCCTGCTCCAGTTGAGCCGCTGAGGCAGACATGGCGGCAGCGCCAATGGTGCTGGACAGCCCTTTGAGCGTATGGGCCAGCCGACAGGCTTCATTCCAGGCGCTGGATTCCAGGAAGTTGCCAATCTGCTTTATGTCATCCCTGTGATTGGCTGCGTATTTCTTGAGGAGGCGAATATAGTCTGCATTGTCCAATCCCAGCCTTTGTCTTGCCAGGTGGCTGTCGATGCCGGGGATAGCGATCGAGTCCGTATGAATACTCAGATTACTGAATGGCGCGATGGCCTGGTTTGCGGCGATCTGTTGCAGCACCGGATTGATGGTCTTGTCGATCTTCTCCATCAGTTCCTGAATATCGATGGGCTTGGAAACATAATCATCCATACCTGCACGTATGCACTTTTCCCTGACGACAGAAGACGTGCTGGCGGTCAGTGCGATAATGGGCAGTTCAACCAGCTTGAGCTGGTTGCGAATTGCCCAGGCGGCTTCATAACCGTCCATGACGGGCATCTGGATGTCCATCAGTACCAGGTCGTAAGAAACCTTTTGCAGGCAGTCGAGGGCTTCCTGTCCGTTGCAGGCGGTATCAACCACCAGTTGGTTGCGGGTAAGCACTTCCGTGGCGAGTTCGCGATTGATCTCATTGTCTTCCACCAGCAGCACCCGGGTATTGCGCAATTGTTTAAAAGAGCGAAGCAGTGTGTCCGCCTGTTCTGCCGGCAGATCCTGTTCCTGCACAAGGGGGAAGCAGAGCTGGAAATAAAAGGTGCTGCCAATACCGAGTTCGCTCTCCACCTGGATGGTGCCACCCATTTTTTCCACCAGCTCTGAGGATATGGTCAGTCCCAGCCCAGTGCCGCCGAATTTCCTGGTGGTACTGGTATCCGCCTGGGAGAACGGCTGGAAGATGTTCTCAAGTTTTTCGGCATCCATGCCGATGCCCGTATCGCAGACTGCGAACTCCAGCTTGATGCGCTCGGCATTTCTGGCCAGCTCCCTCACGGCGATCTGGATGTTGCCATTGTTGGTGAATTTCACCGCGTTGCTGGTGAGGTTGGTCAATACCTGTTTCAGCCGCAGGGGGTCGCCGAGGAGCAGCTGGTTGTGGAACTCAGCCGGCTGCAGCAGTTGCAATTCAACATTCCTGGTATGAATGAGCTGCCGGGTCATGGAGTGGACAAGATCAAGCTCTTTCTTCAGATCGAAGGGTATGGATTCGATATTCAGCTTGCCGGCTTCTATCTTCGAGAAATCCAGTATCTCGTTGATCAGCGTGAGCATGGCGTGCGCGGACTCCTTGACGTTGACCAGGTATTTCCTTTGTATAGGATTCAGTTCACCTTCCAGGCAAAGGTCGGTAAAGCCCAGGATGGCGTTCATGGGCGTACGGATTTCATGGCTGATGTTGGCTACGAATTCCGATTTGGCGTTGTTTGCCGCCTGGGCTTCCCGCTTGGCCTGGCGCAGGGCCTCCAGCTGTTGCTTGCGCCGCGTGATATCCCGGGACACAGCGACGTATTGAGTGATTTTCCCGTCGTGATCTTTGATCGGCGAGATGGAGGCCTCTATCCAGTAAGGAGAGCCGTTCTTGCGCAGATTGCGGAATGTACCCTGCCATACCCGGCCCGCCGTAAGCGTTTGCCATAGGTGCTTGTAAAAGCCGGGCGTATGGGTGCCGGAAGAGAGCATCCGGGGGTTCCGACCCATGAGTTCTTCCCGGCTATAGCCGGTGAGTCTACCTGCCGCAGGGTTGCAGTCGATAATCACTGCATCTGTGTTGGTAATGAGGATGGACTCCTGGGAGTGGGCGAATACGGTGGCCGCCATGCGCGCCCTTTCCTGGGAGCGCTTTTGCTCGGTAATGTCTTCGGCGATTCCGTCGATGGATAAGATATTGCCATTGTTGTCCCGAACCGGATGGGAAGATACACGCAGGGTATGTTCGTTTCCTGAGGGGTGGATGAAGCGCATTTCGAACTGCAGGAAATGTGCCTGGCCTGCCATACGCATCTTGACGTAGGTCTTGGCTTTCTCTATGTCCTGGGGGAGCCAGCTGCTCAGCTCGAACCAGGGTTTTCCCAGTACCTCTTCACGGGTCAGGTTGAAAACATGTTTGACCCCGTCGCTCACATAGGTCATTTCGCCGCTCAGGCCACGAAGACTGTAGATGATGAATTTTTCGCCGACATTGTCGATCAGGCGCTGGTACTTGGCCTGGCTTGTCTGCAGAGCCAGAGAGGCCTGCATGCGCTCGGTGATGTCCATGTGGGTACCGAACATCCACAGGGGCGAACCATCGGCTTCCCAGTTGGTGACCTTGCCCCGGGAATGAATCCATACCCAGTGGCCTTTCTTGTGCCGCATGCGGAAATTGGCCTCGTAATACGCTGTTTCGCCCCGAAAGTGTTTTTGAAGATGCGTCCGCGCTTCCTGCAGGTCCGAAGGGTGTGCAAAACGTTCCCAGGTGTCGGAACTTGCCGGGGAGAGTTCAGATAATGTGTAGCCGATCATTTCCGCCCAGCGCGAATTGATGATGAGACCACCGGTTCTGAGGTTCCATTTCCAGGTGCCTGCCTGGGTGGCATCGATGATCTGTTCAAAGTGACTGGCGGAATCTTCCGCCAGCATACGCTGCGTATGCAGTTGCCGGTTGCGCGATACAACCAGCTGCAACAGAACGATAATGATCAGGCCGGCCAGCCCGAAGATACTGGTGACGATCTTGTGTTGGCTCCAGGCGTCCAGCAGGCTGATCTGGGGAGCATGATCATAAGGCGGCAGTTCCAGTGCCCGAATGATGTTTTCCACCGAGCGATAGTCTGCGGGTGGCGCAAAGTCGGCGATATTTGCCGCGATGGCGGCGGGGTTGTCGGGTTTCAGGCTCGACAGCGCCGCCCACACCTCATCGATTACCTGTTGTTTGACATGGGGCAGCGCGATGATCGGCCAGTGGGGGTACAGCCTGGTGGAGATCAGCAAGGGATAATTCGGAAGCCTTTTTGGGTTGATGACCTTGACGTCGTCCAGAGATAGATCACCGGCTTTCTCCAGGTTCTCCAGCATTCCTGCGGGAAGAAAACCGACATCGATATCGCCCGACAGCACGGAAGAAACCACCGTGGCATAGTTGCCGGTTTCTATGACGTGCGCGTCCCGGGGCAATAGGATACCCGCCTGCAGCAGTTCGTAAGCCTGCGCCTCGTAGGCGCTCAGGTGCTTGGTGCCTGCGCTGGCGATCCATTTCCCCCTGATGTCGGTAAGGTGAGTGATATCTTCCCGATCCTTGCGCGTGAAGATCACCCCGCCCGTTTGTTGGATAGAGCCGTTGCCCGGTGTTCGCCGGAGGATGGTGGCGATGGTGCCGGTAAGGTTGTAGCGCTCGCGCAGCAGAATATAGTGACCGGGGTTGGTCATGACCAGATCGAGCTCGTTGCTTGCCAGGGCATCATCGATTTCGTGAAGGTTCAGCGCCTTGAGGCGGAGACGGAAATTTTTCAGACGTGAATTCAGATAATCAACGAGCGGTTGGCAGCACACATCCATTTCCGCCGCCGAGTAATAGGTATAGATGCCTAAAGTAAATTCCTTATCGGGAGAGGCGTATCGTGCAGGGGTTTCCTTTGCCTCAGACAGGCCGCAGAACAGCAGGAGCAGCGGCAGCAGCCAGCTGCTCAATAGTCGGTCTGTTTTGTGAGAAAGCGATCTTTCCATGGGGCTGGGCGCAGCGTTTGTCCGTTCGGCGGCATCAGATCAGCCTATACTAATGAAGCCGGCCAATAGTTCAACGATGAGAAAATTGGCGTCTATTAGGTACACCTTATACCTAATCGGGCGCGTCTGCTGTGTTCCGCTTAACGTCCTGGTCATTGTCGTGGCATGGCGATTGCGTATTTTCGCGGCTGACAGGAGGGGTCTGCGCTATCATGCGAGTCTGTTTCACTACTCCGGTGGATCAATTCGTGACCAAGCTATTCAGAATTTTGCTGCTCTTGTCGGTGTTTGCCGCGTCTGCCGGTGTTCACACGGCGGCCAGGCCGTATGACGACGGGATACGGTGGTATTCGGGAGGTGTCGAGCAAGCCTTTGCCGAGGCAACAAAAACCGGAAAACCCGTGTTCCTGTACTGGGGCGCCGTGTGGTGCCCGCCTTGCAACCAGTTAAAGGCCACGCTGTTCAGGAATCCGGCATTTATCCGAAAGACGCGTTTGTTTGTCCCCGTGTATCTGGATGGCGATACAGAGGCGGCTCAGAAGCTGGGTGAGCAATTCGGGATACTGGGCTATCCCACACTGGTGCTTTTCAGCCCAAAGGGCGAAGAGATCACGCGACTGCCCGGCGGCATGAGTCTGGATCTGTATCCTCAGATGCTGGATCTGGCTCTGGCACAGACTAGGCCGGTAGCCACGCTGGTTGCGGATGTTCTGGATGAGGGTAGGATGCCAACAGCAGCGGAGCTGCATCTGTTAGCCTATTATTCTTGGGGGCAGGACGGGGGTAAGGTGCTGGGTGAACGTGATCCGGCCCGGGTGCTCAAATCCCTGGCGGATCTGACGCCGGCGAATTTATCCAAGGAAAAAGGGCGTTTGAACGCTCAATACCTGTCCGTCCTGGCGACTCGGGAGGCCTCCCCCGAAAAAGAAGCATCCCGGGACGCGGTACTGCGCCTGCAAAGCCTGCTGGCCTCGGACGTGCTCATCCGGGATAATTATTCTCTGGTCGTGTACGAACTGGATACGCTGATCCAGCGGATTACGCGAGCAAAAAGCGAGGACAGGGAAAAGCTGATGACCGCCTGGAAACAGGCGCTGCAGACTCTCCGGAAGGACAAGACACTGAGCCCGGCACAAAGACTTTCTGTTTACACCGGCAAGATCCACTGGCTGCAGGCTGCGGGACTGGCGGTGCCCGAAAGCCTCAGGACGGAAATCCGCCAGGCTGTAAAGCAGGCCCGTGCCAACCTGTCCGATGGCCATGAAAGAATTGCCGTAAGCTATGCAGCTTATGGTCTGTTGAAAGCTTCGGGGCAGCTGGCGCTTGCAGAGCAATTGATCGACGAGGAAATGCGGGCGGGCAGTAACAATCAGTACTGGATGCTGGTGCTGGCTGACCTGGCGGCGGAATCCGGTGATGAAAAAGAAGCCCTTGGCTGGTATGCCAAAGCCTGGGAAACCGCCAGAGGAGCGGCCACCCGAATACAATGGGGTTCCTATTACATACGTCAACTTACCGAGCAGACGCCGGATGATGACACCAGGATCATGACCGTGAGCAAGGAGCTGTTTTCACAGCTGAAGAAACAAAAGACGCCGTTTCATGGTCGTAGCAAGCGTGCCCTGAAACGGGTTTTCAAGGCACTGAACGCCTGGGGACAGGTATCGGATCCGGCAGCACTCATGGAACTGAAGCATGCTTTTATCGAAACTTGCCTGCCATTCGGCGACACTGCGTTGATGCGTTGCAAAGCGATAATGAAGGCATCATCCTGAATTCACGGTTACCGCATCCTCCAAAGGAGATAAGCACATGAAAAAACTGATTATTTTGTTTGGCTTCCTGCTGGCTCTGCCCGTCCAGGCGGCCGAGGGGCTGGTGAGCATAGGCAGCAGCCACGATGTGGCCAAAACCGTGGATCGACTGGATAAAGTGGTAAGCGCCGCAGGCTTTAGGGTATTCGCCCGTATCGACCACGGCAAGGCGGCGAAGGGTGTCGATATCGCACTCAAGCCGGTGGAATTGCTGATTTTCGGCAAGCCAAAGGCCGGTTCCCTGCTCATGCAGAGCCAGCCCAGCGTAGCCATCGATCTGCCCATGAAATACCTGGTCTGGGAAGATGCGCAGGGGCTGGTCAAAATCGGCTGGAATGAACCCGCCTGGATCGCAGCCCGTCATGGCATCACAGACAGGGGCAAGCTGGTGCAGAAAATGACCGGCGCCCTGCGCAAGCTCGCTACCAAGGCAGCCGGTAAGGAGTAATGACCGAAACCGACCGGCTGGATAAGCTGCGGGCCGACTGGTTGGCGCTGCCCCAGGCGGCGCAGCTTGCAGACACGGAATTCAACGAAGAGCTGATACAGGTCTGGGCTGCTAGTGAATACGTGGCTCAGACCTGTTTGCGTTCGCCTGATCTATTGCTGGCGCTATACCGGGACAAGGCGCTGGGTCAGCGGCTGAAGCCAGGACAGATGGCGGCGCAGCTCACGGGCGTACTCGAGTCTGTCGAAGATGAAGATGCCCTGCTGCAGTCATTGCGCCGGTTTCGCCGAGGCCAGATGCTGCGCATTATCTGGCGGGATATCATGCGCAAGGCCGCACTGGAAGAAACCCTCGAAGACCTTTCAGAGCTGGCGGATATCTGCATTCGCCAGGCTCTTGGCAAACTCATGGCCTGGGCGGTGGC